>JABDKS010000932.1 GCA_013002105.1 Pirellulaceae bacterium
GGCGATCAACGTCTTCTGTTCGCCCTCCCCGTTGGCTCGCTTAGGCTCACCACCGACCCTCCCGCGACAGCGTGTTTTCCAATGGAAAGTCATATGCGCGGGAGGGTAAAGTGTTGATTGCAAAAGCAGACTTGTGGGTAAAGACAAGGTTCCCACCGGCCAATGGCACACGGCGGCCGGTTGGGAACCGGCCCTACCCGTTAACGTGACCGTTACGATGCATCGAACCGTCGTGCTGACTCTAGCACGCGCACTGTCTATGACCGCAGGTTCTCCTCCGCCGCGCTTGGCTTCAGGTATCGCGGCACCAACGTCATTGGATCACGAAACGCCCCCGCCATCGCCGCGCGGATCGCCAACTGCCCCACGCCGACCGCGTCGGAAATCTGGCGTTGCTGAAATTTTGCTCGTTCCGACTTGGCAAACATTTTTGCGTCGCCCACACAAACTTGGGATCCAGGCAGGTTCCCCAACAGCGTCAACCATTGTTCTTGATCGACAATGCTGACGCGGTCTTCCATGTTTTCGCTGCGGTTGCCATCGATACCGGTGGCCGCCGCCGGCACGTCGGGAAGGGCGGGTAACAAACTCTCACGTTGGAACTGTCCGGTAAAAACTTGGCCGCGATAAGCGTTCAGTCCAACCAGCACCTGATCGCAACTGTCCTCTTGAGCAAAGTAGGCGGCCGCGACCGCTGCTACTGAATCAATACCGATCAATGGCAAGGATGTTGCGTAACAGAGCGTTTTGGCGGTCGTGATGCCGATCCGTAGGCCCGTGAAAGATCCGGGCCCCTGCGCGACGGAGACAAATCCGACGCGACAATCCGATTTGCAGGCCCAACCGAGCATCTGATCCAGAGCGGGGGCCAGCGAGGAAGCGGTTCGTTGATCCGAGCCAAGCTGGGTGGTTTGGAGGACTGTATCACCCATCAATAGTGCGAGCGATCCGCTTTGACCCGTGGTCTCAATCGCTAAATGTACGGTTTTTTGAGGGCTTTTGGACTCAATCCCCACCTTGCTCGCGACCAGCGATGCCAAGTAATCCGTAGGAGCGTCAGGTGGGGTCATGAGGTCTTGGTCGCCGTTCATGGGGATTGGTGCGATTTTTCGATTCCCGGTACAATTCGCCTGAGATTGACGACGCGGTTCCTGCTCCCCGAATATCATCCCAAGGGGCTGGCAAGGAAACAAACCCGGGTGAAATAAACTCTGGGAATGCCCGATTGGTCAACCACACGCCATTTTCAACTGGCATTGAGCGTGAGTTGGAATCCGACACGATTTAGGACCTACAGGTGAAGCGAGCGTTGATCAGCGACATTCATGGGAATCTTGAGGCGCTCACAGCAGTGCTGCAAGACGCCAAATCGATGTCGGTGGACGATATTTATTGTCTGGGCGATGTCATCGGCTACGGCCCTAATCCATGCGAGTGCTTGGATCAGGTGATGAGCAACGCCAAAGTGACGATCCTTGGTAACCACGACCAAGCCGCCCTGTTTGATCCCGACGGATTCAACCCGATGGCGTTGCAGGCGATTTATTGGACCCGCGACCGACTGGACAATGGTCCCGGTTCGCCAGCGCAAATCAACAGACGCTGGGACTTCTTGGGTGAGCTGCCAAGATTCGTCGACGAAGGCGAATTCAAGTATGTGCATGGGTCGCCGCGAGACCCAACCAATGAATACGTGTTTCCCGAGTACGTCTTCGACCAAAAGAAGATGGAAATCCTATTTGGCAAAATCAAGCAATACAGCTTCATGGGCCACACCCACTTGCCCGGCGTATTCACCACCGATTGCGAGTTCCTGTCGCCGGAGGACTGTGACTACGTGTACAAACTCGGCCGAGAAAAAATCATGGCCAATGTCGGCAGTGTCGGTCAGCCGCGCGACGATGACCCGCGTCCCTGTTACGCCATTTTGGATACCGACGACAGCGACGGACCCACATTAACCTACCGCCGCGTCGAATATGACATCGATACGACGGTCAACAAGATTTATGCGGAACCTGAACTATCCAATCAGTTGGGCGACCGACTGAGACATGGTCGATGATTCTCCCGCCGTTATCGGCTGCACACAAAATTTGATCGACACAAAATTGAGTGTGCAGAAATCCCGTGGACATTGAGCCGAAGAAGATTTCGTGACGCGTACAGCCATTCTCAGTGACATCCACGGAAACCTTGCCGCACTCGACGCGGTGTTGGAGGATGTCGCTGCCCAGGAAGTCGACCGCATCGTTTGCTTGGGAGATGTGATCGGGTACGGTCCCCATCCCTGTGCTTGTTTAGACAAAGCGATGGAGTTTGAATTCTGCATTTTGGGCAATCATGACAGCAGTGCGCTGTTTGATCCCGAAGGATTCAATGTTGCTGCAGAGCAAGCCATCTTTTGGACTCGCAATCAATTGGAATCGGGGCGTGATGGCCCCGAAGCAAGCCGCAAACGCATGCAATTCCTGTGCGAGATGCCTCGCACGGTTCGCGAAGGCAGCCGGTTGTACGTGCATGGATCGCCCCGACAACCGACCAATGAATACGTATTCCCCGAAGACACGCAGAACAGCAAGAAGATGGAAAAGCTGTTTTCGATGATCCCCCATTTGTGTTTCCAAGGCCATACACACGTACCCGGTGTTTTTACGACCGATTTGCGGTTCGTGCGCCCCAGCGATACCGGTGCGGGAATATCGATCGCCGACGCAACCCAACGAATGATGATCAACGTCGGCAGCGTCGGTCAACCGCGTGACGGTGACCCGCGCAGCTGCTACGTAGTCTGTGACGAAGAAGCGTTGACGTTTCGTCGCGT
>JABDKS010000938.1 GCA_013002105.1 Pirellulaceae bacterium
GCGTTGACGACGCGATTCACGTTCGTGTTCGAATGCCCGCCGGCGCAATGGGACCGGTCCAGAAATCGGCGGTGTCCATCGGCCCGGCCGAATCAGACGCCTTTGCCGATTCTGCCGACGATGAGACCACGATCGATTTGCCAAGTCTATCGCCGATCGATTCGTCGACCGAAGTCGCTTAATTGGATTGACGCGCTCGCGATGTGTTCGCCCTGGCCCCAAAATCCGGATGGACTCGAAAAACTTGAGCGGTTACTCGAACAAAACCTGATGCATCTCGGCTAATTCTTTGGCCGGAATCTTGATCACCTTGCGGTCATACGTCATCAAGCCATTGATTTCGCCCTCGACGTCCGTCGTTTGTGTGTACACACCGCCGGCAATGCCTTTGTCGCGAAATTCGTTCAGCATTCGCAGCGAAGTTGCATAGCGTTCCTTGTACTCCGCCTCGGTTTTTGGCAGTCCGCCGTAACCCCAATTACGTCGATTGGCGTCCCACAAATGTCCTTTGACCGGGTAGCCATGTCCGCCGAATTCTCCGATCACTTTGATGTAATCACCAAACCGGCCGTCGACGTCCAGATCGAACGGAAAGCCTGGATGGGGATACTGATGATGATCGACGATGTCACCGGCGGGCCAGAAGTTTCCGCCACTGGCGACATTGACCAATCGCGTCGGATCACGCTTGACGGTCCAATTGCCCACATCGACCGTTCGATGTTGTCCCCAGGCTTCATTAAAGGGAACCCAGACAGTGATACAAGGATGGTTCTCTAGTGCGCTAATCATCCGCTCCAGTTCGACCATGAACTGTTGGTGATGCTGCTCCGGCCAGTTTGCGTCCTGCGGATTCGGTTGCAGACGCGTCCATTTTGGATTGTTCCCCGCGCTGACTTGGTCCTGCCAAACCATCATGCCCAGTCGGTCGCAGTGATAGTAGTACCGGCGCGGTTCAACCTTGATGTGTTTGCGAATCATGTTGAACCCAGCATCTTTGAGCCACTGTATGTCGAACAACATTGCTTCATCCGACGGCGGCGTCAGCAAACCATCGGGCCACCATCCTTGATCGAGCGGGCCCCAGTGAAAAATAGGCTCTCCGTTGAGGGTAAAACGCCAATGTCCGTCAGAGTCTTTGACCTTTCCGACTGATCGTATTCCGGTGTAGGACGTTACTTCATCGATCGCTTCACCGCTTTCTTGCAAAACCGCGACGTCCAAATCGTAAAGATGCGGAGTCGACGGCGACCAGAGCTTCGCATTGGGTACTTCTGCGGTAACTGTATCGCCTTCGCCGGAGACCTCGACGACCACGTCGTCTCCGTCACGGACGACCACTGCAATGCCGGATGATTCTCCGCTGACGATCGACTTGACCGTAATCGTTCCAGCTTCCACATCGGTCGTGATTTTCAACTCTTCGATATAGGTATCGGGCACGGTCTCCAGCCAAACCGTTTGCCAGATACCTGAAACTTGCGTGTACCAAATTCCATGGGCGTCCAAGACCTGTTTGCCGCGCAGTTGCCATCCTTCGGTTTCATCTTCGACTCGGACGACTAACGTATTCGTGCCGTCGTCAAGCGCCTCGCTGATGTCCAATGAGAAAGGCGTGTGGCCTCCCCGGTTGCTCCCAATCGCTTGACCGTTGACAAAAATCTCGCATTGATAATCGACCGCTTCAAAGTTCAGTAGCGTACGGTTTGCTCCAGCGTTGGAGATTTCGAACGTGCGGGCGTACCAAAACGCTTCGTCGCCATTGAGCAATCGCTTTACACCGCTCAGCCTGGATTCCGGACAAAACGGCACCAAAATCTTTCCGGCCCATTCTCTCGGCGGCGTCGTTTGCTGCTTTGGTGTAATCGCGTAATCCCACTGGCCGTTTAGATTTTGCCATTGAGGTCGGACCAGTTGTGGCCGCGGATATTCGGTCCAGACATTTTCCGGCGTGACGTCCGCACCCCAGGACGTGATCAAATCGGATTGAAACGGTTTTGTATTTCGCTTGGCCGGAGGCAATTTTGGGACGTTGTCCGCGTCGACGAAGTGGACGTCAATGAATTGACCACCAGTGCTCTGATGACAGTGAACCGCCATCACGTTGTTGCCTGTCCTGATCGCACCACGCAACTCCACAGCGATCGGTTTCAATTCGTACCCGCTGATGTAGCCGGTCGTTTCCGCAACCAGTTCCCCATTGATGTAGATCTGGGCATCTTCGTCATGATGCATCCACAGGGCGGGGTTCTTTGGAATGGAATCCAGGTGGAATGTTTTGCGAAGCCAGATGTCATCGGTGTCCCACGTGGTGCCAATGCGAGCGCCCGGTGTACCGCGAGTTCCAAACCCACCACTAGCTTCCTGCCATGATTGGTCATCAAAACCGGTTTGCTGCCACCCGTCTGCCGGCTCACCAACGGTGTAACGCCACTGATCGATGATCTCCTGAGCATGGCAACGGTCAGTCGCCATGAGGGATAGCGCGGCCATTAGCGCGACGATGCTGACGGCCGCTGACGCATTGACTTTGATGGAATCCGACTTGTTCATTTTTGTTTCTCGCTGCCTGGTTTCTCGCTGCATCACCGATCGAACCTCCACGGAACGGGCATTGCGCACCTGGTGCATCCCAATGCTACCAGAGGGAAAAAGCAGAGAGCTATTCTTGTACGCACGGAGAGGCGCATCAATGAGTTGATGCGTTTGCGTATTGAGATCCGTTATCACCGACAAGCGATTGTTGTCACCGACAATCGATATCGATGAACCATATCAGCGAACGAATATCGCCTGCCAATGAATTGGCGACACCAACGGGTGCTTCCGACGGCTATTGACCGCACATGCTGACGCGTGCGACCACTTCGTGAAAAACAGGAACTCGTACAGGTTTTTCGATGTAATCGTCCATGCCTGCGTTCATGCAACTACCGCGATCCATCCCGGCAGTGACCGCAATGATTGGGGTGTGGTTGCCAGATGCTAATTCCAATTCACGAATGATCCGCGTCGCTTGGATCCCGTCCATGACGGGCATTTGCACGTCCATCAAGATAAAATCGAACGGACATTCCTTGTAGCGATCAACAGCTTCTTGGCCGTTGGTGGCAAGAACGACTTCGTAGTTCTCGTTCTTGAGCATGTACAGTAAGAGCTTTTGGTTGATGACACTGTCTTCAACCAGCAAGACCTTCTGTTTTCGACTGGATTGCTCAGTCATGGGGACTTCTTGGGCGGGGGTGCGAATGAAAATCCTTTTCGATGATGACATCCTATCGCAGCAAACCCAGTCTATCGGGGTAAACGGAGTAAGTCTAGAAGCTAAATCTTTGCAATAACATGGTCATCTGAACACTAAGCGAGTTTTCCATCGTGTTTACGGCGTTCAGACGTCAATTCGTATTCAAAATAAAATCGGCATTCCATTGGGCCACCGCGCCCCACTTTGTGGCGTGTTGGTTGGTCCGTATCGAATGCGGGATCTTTAAGGCCGCGTCAGTGCGACTTCATTACACAAATGCCGTTCTAGTCAGGCGTTTTGCCTATGCGTTGCGGCGTGGTTCGACTAGTGCTGGACCTGAAGGCGTCGCCGTAAAAACGCGTTACGCCAAACGCAATAGCGACGTTACTACCCACGACTGGAGACAATCGATTCTCGAAATGGTGGGTTTCGTCAGCCGCCCAATGAAAATCCAAATGGTCACCTGCGGCATGGTCTTTGGCCACGCAGGGGCATGTTTAAGTCTGCTGAGCGACCGAAGTGTTTGTTGCCATCACGGGATCTGCGATCTATCGGCGCGGCCCAAGCGTCTGAGATTGCTTCGCGTGTGGTCGGGATCGGTCTGGCTTTCGTGATATATCGCTGTGACATCGCGTTGCGTGTCGACCAATGCGACGATGGCCGCGCTGGCTGATTGCGACGGAATAAATTGTTTCACCAAGCAGTGTCGGTGTAAGAGAATCGTAACCTCGTTACTCCGGTCTTTGTCGATACCGCTGACATCGTTCCGTACCGGAGCTCCAGTACGAATCGCACGCATCTCCGCCCTGGCGTAAAGGTCAGCGAGCTTCGCCGTGATGTCACGATGAAAGATTTGGAACACTCGCAACACAAGATCATTGCCGCGACGCCGACGTCCCGTCACATCATCATTCCAAACGACCAACTAAAAGCTTTGTCCGTCAGTGAGCGACCATCGAGTGTCGGAAAATTGCCATAGAGGAATCGGTGAATGGAGATCATGCAGTTGGTTGAACGAGACCAGGTATAGGCCGGACCACACAAAGTCACAGACCAATCGCATCCCTGGATCAGGGCGGACGTTCGCCGCAACCGTGTAGTACTCCCGTTCGTGTGCCAAGTCCAAGACAATCGCTTGGCCGTCGCCATCAATCGCGATTCGGGTCCCGTCTGGATGAATCGCAATGACCGGGTCAGGCGGTGCCGGACCGAGTCGTCGGACATCAACGACTTTAGCGGAAGCCGGATCTGGCATCAGCAATAGTTCGTCGGCGACGAATACAGCGCTCTGTCGGTCAGACGTTAACGCTTGCCACCCACTGATACCGTCAAACGAACCCTGGCGCGTACTCGCAAGCACACTCCGTCCCCACGGGTTTGAACCCGTAGGTGTCGGGTTGTGCCCACGCTCGCTGACGCGTGATACGCTATGCCATCAAGCCTTTCAACAACTTCCCGCAAGAATGCTCAAATTGGATGCCCATACCAATTAACCTGATTGCGAATTTACCCGTCGACGCGTGGATCGAAAACGATGCCGTCACGTTTGGGTTGTTGATGGCCATCCTGGGCGTCGTATTCTGGACCAATAGCTTGAACCATCGGTTTTGGAGGACGTTCTATACAATCTTCCCGATGCTGTTGCTGTGTTACTTTTTGCCATCGTTGTTGACACTGACGCAATTGGTTGACCCAGAGAAATCACAGCTCTATTTCGTGGCAAGTCGTTACTTGTTGCCGGCGAGTTTGGTGCTGCTGACGTCAAGCATTGATCTTCGTGAGATCCTACGACTCGGCCC
>JABDKS010000940.1 GCA_013002105.1 Pirellulaceae bacterium
TGTCGCGGGAGGGTCGGTGGTGAGCCTAAGCGAGCCAACGGGGAGGGCGAACAGAAGACGTTGATCGCCCTCCCCGTCACACTCGCTAAAGCTCGGTGCCGACCCTCCCACGAACAAGCCTCTATTACATGGATGATTTAGCGCGTGGGAGGGTGAATTAAAGAAGCGATCAATCAGCCGACTTGAGGGTAAAGACAAGCTCCTTGTTCCGCGAGCCGACATGTCACGCTCCTACTGAATCAGATTTTCCCAAAACGACTGACCGTCACCATGCGACATTTTTTACTGACACTTTGGAAACGCGGCTTCATTGGCACGTTTCTCACTGGGCTATTCGCGTTACTCCCACTGGTGGTGACGCTTTGGATAATGAATTGGGTCGCCGGAATGCTTCGCAGTGTCATCGGGCCCGAAAGTATTCTCGGTCAGGCACTGCGATCGATCGGCTTGCACTTCGCAGCCAATCAGTGGATTGCCACGGCGATTGGATGGCTGTTTGTCATTGCCTGTATCTGGTTAGTCGGGCTGCTCGTATCGGGAACGGCTCGATACCGTTGGCAAGAATGGTTTGACGGAACGTTCAAGAAAATACCGATCGTCAAAAGTGTTTATGGTCCGGTGAAACAGGTGGTCGAGATGTTTGCCAAGCAAGACGAATCCGCAGTGACTGGTATGCAGGTCGTTCACTACAGTGTTGGCGATAACGAAGCTGCCGGATTCCTCGGGCTATTGCCAAGCAAAGAGGTGTATCGCTTTCAGGATCAAGATTGTCATATCGTTTACCTGCCATCGGCTCCGATGCCGATGACGGGATTCAATATGTTTGTTCCCGTCGATCGCGTGCGGATTGTCGCGATGTCGGTCGAAGAATTGATGCAGATCTACTTTTCATTAGGTGTCATGACCACCTCGGTCGTACCCGATGGAGTCGTGGCCAAGCCCAGCACATGAAGCACATGAAAAGTCCAGCACATGAAAAGCCTTACCGAATTGCTCTAGGAAAACCGATTGAGCGATTCCAATAGTCGACGCAAAACTCGTTAATTATTTATGGCCACTCGGTCTTCTAGAATCGTTAGCGAGGGCGGCCCCCCCACCATTCCACGGCAGGGTCTTGCAAACATTTGTGTTCGGATACAAGTGGATTGTCAACCAGTTTCGTTGACACGGAATTTTGCAACAGGTACGGTCTGTTCGACGAAAGGAGAACGAGCTTCCCGATTTGATCCGAGCCGCACTCCCTTTCCCATTCGCACGGACCCTCGGTCTCACGCGATTATGATTCACGGACGTTTTAGAAATCTGCCTAGTCCAATCGACCGGCGAGCTATTTCAAATGGATTGTGTGATTGCTGGCAGGATGGATCGGAGTGCAGAACGACGCAGATCTTCAAACGATTTTGCTCAACATCCCCAACCGCTCCACCGAAGCCGCATCTGCTAACCCCTTGGGATTGATGTGCTGAACCATCCTATCGCTCACTCGTCGCGATAACGTCCCCGTTATTGCGATGCTCGAGACAGGATTCCGTTGGTAAAAGAATTTCGCTGGCGTGGGGAAACGCTTTGCAAATTACGTCTCGTTGACCACCAACACGTATTTGCCAAACTGTGGTGATGACTTCATCTGACTCACCACCGCGTTTCCCTGCGCAAGCGGAGCGACTTCGTCGACCACGGGACGAATCTTGTGCTCGTCTACTAATTCCAACATGGCGGCGAAGTCGGCTGGCGAACCCATCGTCGATCCTTGGACGGTCAGCTGTTTCCAAAAAACCTTGAACAAATCCAGTTTCTCGGGCGGACCTGCGGTGGATCCGTAGTTCACAATCCGGGCGCCCGGGGCGGCAATTTTCAGCAGTGTGTCGTATCCGCTGCCGCCGGCACTGTCGATGATCAAGTCGGGTGCGCCGGCCTGAGAGGTCAACGCCCGTCCCCAATCGTCCGATGTGTAATCAAATCCCCCCTTGGCACCCATCGCGACGGCACGCGTAATCTTCTCCTCCGACGACGATGTCACCCAAACGTCGGCCCCGGCTGCGACCGCGAACTGCAATGCGAACGTCGCGACACCGCCCCCGATCCCATTGATCACGATCGTTTCACCCGGTTGCAACCCACCCTGTGTAAAAACGGCCCGATAAGCGGTCACGCCGGCCAGTGGTAACGCAGCGGCCTCTTCCCAACTCAGATGGCTCGGCTTTAAGTGCAATGCCTCCGCCGGTACCACGACATGCGTTGCGAAGGTCCCGTCTTGTGGCATCCCCAAAATTTTGAATGCATCACTCTGCACGCGTGGGTTATCACCCCAGTCAAATCCGGGATTGAGAATGACTTCTCGCTGGTCCCAGTAATTGCCCAGCGCGGCACCCGTTTGCTCCACCACTCCCGCCCCATCGGAACCAAGGACCACCGGGCACTCGATTCCCGGATACATTCCCTGTGTGATCCAATAATCACGTCGGTTCAGCGCTGCCGCGTTGATTCGCACGACGACTTCCTGATCGCCTGGTTGCGGGTCGTCGCGTTCCTGTAATACCAGAGGCGATTTGATTTCTGTCAGAGTGAGTGCTTTCATGATCTCTTTCGATGTTCGTCGGCGTTTCTGCAACGCAAATATAGCCCTCTCGTTGACTCGCGCCGACCGGGATCCGACTTGCATTGACGCCCCCAGCGGTCCTCGCACCATTCTTTCGTCGGCGGATTTGCCGCAACACTTCGCTGCTCGCTATGCGTGGCCGACCAATTCTTCGCAGCGGGCGCTGCTATAAAACGAATAGGAATTTTGCTCGTACCATTTCGCACGGACGATTGGATGCTGATTGACCCAGGCGATAACCCAACGATTCAAGTCAAAAAACCCAAGGCTCCCGGCGGATACGAGAGCACGAATTGGCGGGGACAGTTCCAGGCAACCAAACCCCAGAACCATCGATGAAACGGTCGTCTCGATGGCTCTCTGCACGATTTCAGTGGATGTCCAGGCTCGAACGATTACTGGTCACTTCGAGAGTAAGCCACGCCACCTTCGTGAACGCCACCAAACTGATTGGGCGTATAGCTCTGCAGATTGCCGTGTTCTTGTCCAGTGAAACTGTTGTTCCAAACCCATCCTTGTTGGTAGCCCGAAATCTGACCACGCGTGTTGTACACAGGGCGACGAACCCAACGGCGTGTGTTGTTGAATTGACTGATGTTTCGTCCTGGATCCCAAACAGTATTGTTTAACTGCTGGTTGGTCGTATTGAGTCCTCCAGTTTGTGGATTGATCGAGGTGATTTGGTTGGGCGTTACGACAGAAGGCACAGATGGTCGCATGGCGTTATACGATTGCGGCCAAACGACTTGTCCGTTGGGGTAAATGATTGTTCCAGCCGGATAGTTGATCTGTCCTTGTACGACGTTGCCGGGCGTAACCGTTCCGGGGAAGACCTGGCCGGGAAAAACTTGTCCAGGGATCACTTGCCCGGGTACCACCTGACCGGGCATCACCTGTCCAGGCATCACTTGACCGGGTACCACTTGACCGGGAAAGACCTGGCCGGGCATCACCACTGGTCCTTGTGTGCCAGGCAAGATGACTTGTGCAATCACCGGAGAGGGAACGAAAGCCAAGCAGAGTGGGAGTGTGGCGAGCATTGCGAAGCGTAACATGGCGGCGAACCTCAATTCTGGGAGGAAGGGAAATACTGCGAACGTCTTGAATTCGCAAATCACTATTACCGCATCTGACGTGCCGAATCGCGTGCCGCTAATTTGAGCCCCAAAAACGTCGCTTCTGTACAGCCGGTAAAAATGTCGCGTGCACGGCGGCGCGCATTGAGCATTGACGCACAGCCAAATCTGCACACGTTCAAAATCTTCGTCGCCGGGCTTCGGTGCATCACGCGGCGATCGTGACCGAATCGCGTATCAACCTGTCGTTTCAAAAGCAATCATCGATGCTGGAAAATGTTCCAGCGGGTTACGACAAGATGGCAATCGGCAGGATGACACTTTGTCGTTGTGCCGGTTTCAAGGACCCAATATCCCGTGCTTTTCATTGGCATGCTTTCTGCATGAAACAAAGTGGAACAGGAGGGCCCAAATGATCGATTCAAAGGTATTGCTGAGTACTCTGTTGGGGGATTCGACACATGTCTAACACAATCGAAAATCCGACCAAAGAAAATCGTCAACGCGTCATCCAGCCAAATCGTCAGCAACCTAGCGTCCATCAAGGCCGCCCTCCCCTACCGACGCGACCACCTCATGGAAAGCCGGAATCTCGTGGCCGCGGCCGACATCATTCACCCGCCAAATCGACTCCCTCGTCCCGCTTTCAATCCGGCCACCGTCCGCTTGTGACGCGATCAGGTCGTGACCATCACGACCGCGAAACGTCACGATATTCTGGCCGGCCAGTTGTTCAGCGATCAGTGGTCGAACGTCCGTCGCCGCTGCGATTGTTCTTTCAAAACTTCCATACCGAAAAAGCGTTTACGCTCTCGGGACTGCTGGTTGGACTGACGCTCGTCATCGTTTGCGGGCTCGACTTGGCGTTCGCGTGGCCGTACCAACAAGCCAGCAAGGCCTACGACATTACATTTTTGCTTAGTGGCATCGTGATGCTATGGTTGACATGGGACGTCGCAAAAGACCAATGGAGTGGACGTGGCCGCCGGCCCGAACGAATTACGCCGAAATTGCAGTAACCGAGCTCACCCTTTGCGCCTCGCGGCACCCCACCGTCACGGATTGCGCCAACTATGTCACGGGAGATCCAGTTCTTTGACACGGCGCTGAATGGTCCGGACGCTGATCCCCAGTCGGTTGGCTGCTTCCTTGCGGCATCCGCCCGTCTGATCCAAAGCGTGGACGATCGCCATCTTTTCGATTTCCTCCAACGTCATTCCCGGGCGAATGAGTGGAACATGATTGCCGTGTTCGGCATCAGCGTTCAGATCCATCAACTCCAACGCTGCTTGACTTCGTAAGGTTGCAGGATTAATTCCCAAACGCATCGCGGCTTTGGTTCGATCGCCGTCCGTTTGATCCAGAACAGCAGTCACCAAACAGTGCTCGAATTGCTCAATCGCGTCGTCGTAAATCCTTTTCGACTCGGAATCCAACTGTTGCTGCACCCAATGGCGTAATGCTCCATCACCATGCTCTCCAACCAAGCTTCGCTGAATCGACCGATCGGTTTGTAGTGAGTCATCCGCGTCCATCAGATCCGGCAAGAAATCAGCCAACAACACAGGTCCCTTGGTTTTCAAAATTGCCTGGCGGACCACATTTTGTAGCTCTCTTACATTTCCCGGCCAATGATGGTCACGTAACAACTCCATCGCTTCGCGAGAAATCTCCTGCACGTTACGCTTTAATTCAACACAAGATAGACGCCGAAAGTGTTCCACGAGCGACTCAAGGTCTTCGCCGCGATCGCGCACTGGCGGCAGGTGAATTGAGAACCCATTTAATCGGTAGTACAGATCCGCGCGAAACTGTCCTTTGGCGACCATTTGCTCTAACGGACAATGTGTTGCAGCAATCACTCGAACATCAGCGGTGATCGCATCGTTGCCGCCGACCCGTTCGAATTTTCGTTCTTGCAAAACACGCAGTAATTTACTTTGCAACACGGGCGACATATCGCCGATTTCGTCCAGAAATAATGTGCCGCCTTCAGCCTGTTCAAATTTCCCAATTCGTTTTCGGTCTGCCCCGGTGAACGCGCCTTTTTCGTGACCAAACAACTCGCTTTCCAACAGAGTCTCTGGAATGGCAGCGCAGTTGACCGCTAAAAAGGGGCCTCTTACTCGGTCGCTGAATTGGTACAGCGCGCGGGCGACTAGTTCTTTGCCGGTTCCGCTTTCACCGCGTATCAGCACCGTTACGTCCTTATTCGCGACGATTCCGATCGCTTTGTAGACCTCCTGCATGGCTGCGCACTTGCCGATGATCGCATGTGCATCGGGAGACTCCACATCCACGTTCATTTCAACGGGCTTCTGCGTCAAGCGACGGATCTCAACGGCCTTGTCGACGACCTTTCTTAGTGCCACCACATCAATCGGCTTGACCAAATAGTCCATCGCTCCAAGCTTCATCGCCTGAATCGCTGTTCCGCTATCGCTGCTGGAGGTGACGAAGATCACCGGCATTCGGTCATCGATCTCTTGGATCGTTTTCAAGAGATCCAGGCCGTTTTGATCCGGAAGCATGACGTCTAATACAGCGACGTCGGGTCTTTCCATGCGAGCCAAGTCGATGCCAGTATCGGCGTCCATCGCCGTGACGACCTCATGGCCCATTTTCTCCAGGGCTGAACAGACGAGGCCCACGTCGGCTGGCTCGTCGTCTACTATCAGTACTTTCGACATTGTGTTCGCCTCCAATTGATTGAAGCCACCCACGATGATTCGATCTCTGCCTGCCCAACAAGACTGCGCGATGCGGCAGTGCTGCGCAATGCGGCCGACATCGCGGGGCTTTGCCGTTGTCCTGTGACCCTACCGACCGCAAGACATTCGATGCCAAGTTGGCATTCCTTGGGACGACATTTTGTCCCAGCAAAGCTCGTGCCGATTACAAAACCGTCCATGATCACGTATCCGGCGCTTTCTGATCACGTCTCTGGCACGGTCATTGCGACGGGAATTTGGCTTTGCCGTTTTGGCAACCAATCCGACGCCATCTTTCGAGTCCAAGCATGGCAGACACACCTTTCACAATCCGGCTCCCCGAGGATCCGGCAGCGACGACAGTCGTGACGCAGCGATTCATTTCACAAAAATGCGAGGCTAGCGGCTTGGCACGCCAGGTCCGCGTGTTGGCTTCACTCGCCGGCATCGAATCGGCCAAACGGATGAGGCTTGGCCGTGCGGTGGCGGAGGCCTGCCGGGTTTACGCGCAATCCAACGTTCCGGCCACCGTATCGCTCGCATTACTACAGTCCGGTGGCGAAACATTCGTCCAGGCCAGCTTTGAACCGACAGCGGCAGACGCGAAACCAGATCAGGCGTTTGCCGATGCGGATCATAAACTTCGGAAACTCGCGACATCACTGGATCGGTCGACTGTTTGTCAGTCTCGCCTAACCGTCGTATTGGCCCAGCGTGCACCGCGATTGATCAAACTCAATCCGATATGCCAATCTCAATGGTGTGAACTAGTGACTGCGCCATCGCTCGAAGAAGCGGTGCAGATTGCACAGCAAGGTCGACAGGACGCGATGGAGCAACTCAGCGAAGCCCAAGCGTTTGCTCCCAGCGAAGAGAGAGCGCGTCAGGCGATTGCCGATCGCACCGATTTGGAGACACTCTCGTTAGTGGTCAGTCGGTCCCCAATTGCGATCCTGGTGATGGATCACAGCGGAGCCATTGAATGGACCAACAATGCGTTCGCAAAATTGACGGGGTATTCACAAGCAGAAGTATTAGGCCGGTGTTGTGATCAGCTGTTATTTGGCCCGAGCACGGCGAATGCGGCTATTCATAAGTATGACGACGCGATGCGAAACGGGTCCGAAATGACCGAGGACGTGATGCAGTATCGTCGCGATGGACGAACCTATTGGGTTGAATTTCGTCTCATCCCAATTCGCGACAGCGATGGCAAGTTGTCGCGTTGGATCGGCATTCAAACTGATGTCACGCAGCGACGCCAAACCGAAAACGCCTTGCAGGCCGCAAAACAAGCAGCGGAAATGAACAGTCGTGCTAAAAGCGAGTTCTTGGCAAACATGAGCCACGAGATTCGTACGCCCCTCAATGCCGTCGTCGGGATGACCGAACTCGTTTTGGATACCGAACTGAGTTCCGATCAGAAGGATTATCTCGACTGTGTGCATTCGTCTGCCAATACGTTGTTGGCATTGCTCAATGACGTGCTGGATCTGTCGAAAATCGAAGCGAGGAGAATGGAGATCGAAACTGTCGATTTCGATTTGGCCGAACTCGTCTCTGATACTCTCCAAACACTGGCGATTCGTGCGCACGAGAAAGGCTTGGAACTCGCTGTGGAACTTCCGATGGAG
>JABDKS010000951.1 GCA_013002105.1 Pirellulaceae bacterium
GGCCCCTTTGCCGGTGGCCCAATGTCCCAGGGCGCCCCTTTTGCTGATGGTGGCACACGCGCCGGGGGCGGACTACCCACGACCTCGCCCGGCAGTGAAACTGGAACTCGACCCGTCAAACCAAGCGACGCGTTAAAGTTTGAGCGCCCCGACGGTTGGCGTGACGGTAAAATGAGCAGCATGCGGTTAGCCGCGTTCAATGTCGGCCCCGAAGCCGAATCGGCGGAAGTCACCGTGATGGCCGCCGGTGGCGACCTGCGGGCCAACGTCGCACGTTGGATTGGTCAAGTCATCGGCGAGCAACCCGCCACGGACGTCGTCGACACGGCCCTAGAGAACGCTGAAAAGCTGGACGTTAGCGGACGCCCTGCTCAACGGTTCTTGTTGACAGGGACCGACGCGGACAGTGGCAATGCGATCGACGCGACGATCGTTCCACTCGATAGCGGCGCCAGTATGTTTATCAAAATGACCGGACCCGTAGCGACCGTGAACGAACAACGCGATGCGTTGGGATCGTTCCTGCAATCGTTGAAATTCTAAGTACATCAACGATTCCCATCCCACCTACTGACTCATTGAACCGAAGTAAAACCATGGCAACTGCTTCACCCACCGCCTCGGATAACGAATCCCGCGACGACGAACTTGCGTCAATTGGATCGGACATCTTGATGGCCCTGGGGTCATTAAAACTAGCGGTAGGATTATTCGCGTGCTCGTTGGTTCTCGTTTTCGTCGGCACTTTGGCGCAAGACGAAATGAACATGCAGGAGGTCAAGCAGCGGTACTTTACCTCTTGGTTGGCGATGATGCCGGTCGACGATTTCTTTCCCCAAGCGTTCTTTCCCCACACCGAACGGTTGTCGTTGCGGATCCCGTTTCCCGGCGGCGCCCTGATCGGGATGTTGTTGATGATCAACCTGGTGGCGGCCAAAGCAACCCGATTTAGAATTCACGCTTCTGGCGGAAAACTGACCGCCGGCATCGGACTGCTGATCCTGGGTGTGCTGATCGCGGGGTTGATCATCGCCAGCGGACACAGCAGTGACGGGCTGCAGGGCAACCCGCCAATCAGTTACGACAGTCTGTGGCGTTGCATGCAGGCAGTACTCGCGATCGGATGTGCTGGCGCGGTTTACGGTGCCGTGCGAACAAACCACACACTGCTGCGCATCCTCAGTACGGTGCTGGCGGTGATCTGTGGCGGTTACCTACTGCATACCATCGCGTACGACTATCGAATCGGGGATCCGGGATTACGGATTGTCTGGCAATTGACCAAAGGTTTCGGTGCCGCGTTCGTACTGATGCTTGGCTGTCTGTTGGTGTTTGACAAACAAGGCGGCAATGTCCTCTTGCACCTGGGCGTCGGTCTGCTGATGTTCGGTCAATTCGTCTTTGGCGATCGGCAACTCGAACAGCGTCTGAATTTGATCGAAGGTCAATCGAGCAATGCGTTGGTGAACCTGGATCAAATCGAACTGTCATTCATTCAGACGATCGACGACGTCGAAAAAGTCATTGGTGTACCGGGTAGTCGGCTTCGCGAATCGGCGGATACCAATCGAGTGATCTCGGACGAAACGCTGCCGGTGGATATCAAAGTCGTCGAGTTCATGGACAACTCCAAACTTCAACGCGCCAGCGATACGAATCTGGCAACCGCGGGCGAAGGACTGCGGGCGCAAGCGATTGAACAGCGAAAAAGCGGCGGGACGGACAGTAAAATCAACGTCGCGTCGGCCTACGTCGAATTATTGGACAAAGAGTCCGGCGAATCACTTGGCACACACCTGGTGAGTCAATGGATGTCCGATCGCGGGATTTTGACGCTCGACGCGAACGCCGCGGACGAGTTCGATCTCGTCACACTGAACGATCAAGAATACAAAATTGGATTGCGGTACCACCGTGAAGTCAAACCGTACTGGGTGCAACTGGAAGACGTCCGTCGGATCAACTACAGCGGCACCGAAACACCGCGCGACTACTCGTCGTTCATTCGCATCGTTGATCCCGCAACAGGAGAAGATCGGCGTGAGCGTGTTTGGATGAACAACCCGTTGCGATATCGCGGAGAAACCTTTTTTCAGTCCAATTACGAAGCGCTCCCTAACGGCAAGGAGTGGACCAGCCTGCAAGTCGTCCGCAATTCTGGTTGGCTGATTCCCTACGTCGCGTGCAGCATCACCGCCTTGGGAATGTTGGTGCACTTTTTGGGCACCCTGACGCGGTTCCTGCGACGCCGCGAACGCGAAGTCGCCCGACAACTGACCGTCAACCCGATTGAGCCGCGATCGTCCACACCCGTCTATGCGACGGTCGGCATCTATGCATTCTTGGTACTGGGAATGCTCCATCCGTGGACCGCGTTTTCCTATGGTCGTCCCGACGTATCGACAGCGGCTGCGACTGACGAAACGAGCGGCGAAGAACCGAATGGCGATAAAACCGACGTAGACAAGGACGCCAAAGCCGCCAGCAAAAGCGATGACGCAGAATTCGACTTCAAGAACGCTGGTGCGATCCCCGTTCAGTTCGGTGGCCGGATCATGCCGCTGGACGCCTACGCCCGCCAAACGCTCAAAGCGATGAGCAATCGAGAGTCACTGCCCATCGAATCGGTACCTGCCGGGATCAAGGAGCGGATTGCTGATGGAGCCAAGAAATTGTCGGCCATCCAGTGGCTGATGGAAGTCGCGATCGATGAACCCACCATTCGCTTTTTGCCAATGTTCCGAATCGACGCCGAAGAAGTTCGTGCAGAATTGGATGTGCCACGTCGCAAAAGCAAACTCTATTCGCTTGATGAAATCGGCGGCAACTGGGAGCGAGTTAATCGACTGATCCAAGCAGCCGGCGGAAAAGATCCCGCTGATCGCTCCTTCAAAGAGAAAAAGTTGATTGAATTGGATCTGCGGACACGGCACTACACACTGACCAGCACATCGTTTCAATTGCCAATTCCGCAGGCGCTGCCCGATGAGCTACCACCAGACATCAGTCGCGAACGCGCACAGATCTTTGTAATTCAGGAGCTTCAACGAAAACTGGAAGCTCTCAAGCGGATGCGTTCTCCCAACATCATTCCCCCGACCGAGGCCGTGGCGACCGATGCGGTCGACGGCGCTGACTGGACTGCGTTTGGACCGGCATTTTTTGACGACGCCAAAGCCAGCATCAACTCCGGCGATGATGCCAGTCGCGCTGGCGTGATGACCTTTGGCGAAATGATCAGCGCCTACGGCAACAACAACCCGACTGATTTTAATCGTGCCATCGAGAAACATTTGGCCGCTGTGCAAAGCTATCCGGTTCCCGGTTACGAACCATCGGTCGTTTCACTCGAGCGTTGGATGCAAGCGACTTGGCCGACCGGCGTGGCGATGTTCTTGTACGTGGCAATGTTCGTATTGGGACTGATTTATTTCATTGCCAATTTGCCACGATTGCGAACTGCCGTTTGGGGCATGCTGATCGTCACGTTCGCCATCCACACGATCGCCATCGTCTGTCGGATTTTGATCACCAACCGAGCACCGGTGATCAACATCTATTCATCAGCGGTCTTTGTTGGATGGGCCGCAGTTGGATTCGGCCTGATTGTCGAAGCGATCTATCGACGAGGCACCGGCAACATGCTGGCGGCCACAGCAGGAACCTTGACTCTGTTGGTTGCTTACGGCCTGAACACCGGCGACACGATGCCGGTCCTGCAAGCCGTGCTCGATACGCAGTTTTGGCTCACCACGCATGTGATCAGCGTTTCACTTGGGTATGTCGCAACGCTTGTTGCGGGCACCTTTGGCATTGGCTATCTGATCGCCAACTGGAGCGGTGCGAAAGCTCAAACACAGCAAGAACTCTATCGTTGTTGTTATGGAACGGCTTGCTTTGGAATCCTGTTCAGTTTCGTGGGCACACTGCTGGGCGGACTGTGGGCCGACGATAGCTGGGGACGATTCTGGGGCTGGGACCCCAAGGAAAATGGCGCGCTGTTGATTGTGATTTGGAATGCGATGCTCCTGCACGCACGCTGGGATGGCATGGTCGCCGCTCGCGGTTTTTCCATTCTGGCAATTGGCGGCAACATCATCACCGCCTGGAGTTGGTTTGGCACCAACGAACTTGGCATCGGACTGCACAGCTACGGTTTCACGTCCGGCGTGTTGATGTGGTTGACGATTTTCATCGCCAGCCAACTGGTCTTTATCGTGGCCGGGTTGTTGTTCATCCGTAAACCACCGGAACAGGCTTTCTAGTAGTCCGTCGGCATCGAACTGATGCGTAGGATGTTGTGCTTGCAGGCACTGTCATCGGTTTTGGCGCGTATCAGTACGGCACGCTGCGACTGGACCTGCCGCCCAAGCATTTGGCGGGCACACGACAGCATGTTCAACATCGATGTTGGATTGTGCACTACTGCCGGATCAATTCGCCACCGGACCAATGAGCCGCCCGTTTGATCCTAGGTGACGGTTGAGCCTGCGGGTTGATTGGTGTCGCGTGACTGGGTGGAACGAACAGATCCAGCATCCCTGCGGTCTGTCGTGAGATGGGTACCAATTCACTGTGGTCCGGTGCGATCGCGTGTGCCAGTTGGATCGACGCAATCGCATTTTCGCTTGAACGCGCCAGCGGCCGGTCGTGGCCACAAATCACGATGCCGGGTTGCAACAGTTCGTAGCCTCGTTGGCCACTGCATGTGCCGTGCAATCGCAGTTGCCAATCGGTCATGTCAAAATGCAACGAGACCAAATCGTAGGGTATATCGCCCGCGCGGGCCTGAATCGAGTCGACATCCACCGCAAAATCCAATTCTTCTTGTAACGAACGCAACAATGATCGACCCATCCAACCGTTGTGTGCCCGCAAAGAACCCGAGATGTTGACCGCTTCATTGGGAACCACCCAACATCGCTCCAATGCCAAGTCGGCCGTTCCGGTGAACCGATGCGGCAAGTCCTCAAACAATCGACTCAGTTCTATTTGTGTAAACCGCGATCCACCTAAATCGATGGACCAAGCACCGTCACGCTGCAATTCCCATTGCAACGTTCCCAGGAACTCTGCGTCGGGACCCAATCGCTCCAACAGCGGAAAGTAGCCGGCCAGAGCAGAGCAGGGCAGGGCAGTGGGCCCGGTTTCGAGCGTCCACTGTGTGCGGGGAATTTCGCTGCCGCGATCACGGATCACCGAAACCTTGATCGGCGACTGACTGCGCCCGGCTTGGACACAATGGATCGTGGCTTGAACCGAATTGGGCCTCGGTTTGATCCACGCGTCGACACTCGGCAGCGGCAACGAACCGGTGTCACTGTGAATCGTCACATCAATAGCAGACAGTTGCATCGGAACTTGAGTCAATTCAGGTCGACACAAGTAGCGATCGTGTACAAGTTGCCAAGCATGTTCGATCTGCGGCGATTGTATCTCGGTTTGATGCAGTGAGATCCCAATGCGATCGTCCTCCTGCAGCCATGTCACCTTTCGCACCCGAGCGACTTCCAGCAGGGTTTCGGGTTCAATCAGTACAAGATTCTGCAGTGACCATTTCGTCGGTGAAACGCGGTCGAAGTCTTCGATTTGGACAACCAATCCAGTGTCGCGAGACAATTGCGATTCCAGGGCCCGCAGTTGCCGATGATGAACCCAAGGTGTCCACGACACCAGGATCATCAAAACCACAAACCCGGTTGGGACCGCGCAGCAGAAAACGAACAATAACCGAGCGATCGCCCGCTCTGTTCGTTCATGCATCTGGGGAATCCTTTCCCTATGTCGGTGGGTCGATTGGGTTGCGAATCGACGACGGAGCTACCCAACTTTTATCCATGCGATCAGCGACAGACCCGGACCGAAGTCCGATCTGCGATTCTTCCGCTAAACTAGGCTGCACTCGATGCCGCGATAGTAGATTCACGGCCAGATCCACCGATAGGCCGTTTGGGAAAACTGCAACATGTGGGGACTCCTCACGAAACAATGGTTTTTGATTGCATTGGCGATTTGCTTCGCCACGGCCTATTTGCTTGCCGAAACCCTTGCTCCGCTGCTGGAAATGACAATCCTGCGCGGCAGCATTGTGTTTGTAGTGATGTGGGCCATGGGGGTGACACTCAAAGCCGATACGATTCGACAGAGCATCCACCAACCAATCCCCAGCTTGCTAGCAATCACGATCAACATGTTGGTCGTCCCTCTGCTTTGCATTCCCACACAGTGGGTGTTGCCGCCACATCTTTTTGGCGGATTGTTCGTTGCGGCGATCGTTCCCTGCACGCTCGCATCGGCATCGGTATGGACCCGCAAGGCAAACGGTGACGATTCGATCGCAATGATGACGACCGTTGTGACCAACTTGGCCTGCATTGCGGTGGTCCCGATTGGAATCTCGTTGGTCCTTTCGCAACAAGCGCAAGTGGACGCGATGATGCAAATAAAAAAGCTATCGATTCTGGTCGTGTTGCCGCTGGTATTGGCGCAGATCATGAGACGCGTCGCATTGGCACCTTGGGCCGATCGCAACAAGTCGCGGATTTCGGTTTTCAGTCAGATCGGTATCCTGGCGATGGTCGTGTTCGGCGCAGTTGCCAGTGGTAACTTTCTTTCCTCTGACAAGACCTCGTCAACGACCTGGATCGCGGGCATCGTGATCGTTTCCGCTGCCGCTGCGATTCACGTCGGCGCTTTGTGGTTGGGGATTGTTGTTGCCAAACGAACGGGCCAAACCCGTGATCGACAGATCGCCGTGGGGATTGCCGGAAGTCAAAAGACGTTGATGGTGGGGCTACAAATCGCGATTGATTGTGGTGTCAGTGTCATTCCAATGCTGATTTATCATTTCAACCAATTGGTCATCGACACGATCATCGCAGCCCGCTGGAAGGACGCGTCGTCACGACAGTCAGCCTCTAGCGAGACGCCGGAGGACTGACTTGGGTCGGTTGATTCTGACGCTCGCTCCGATTCGTCGCCGATGTCCCGTCCGCGCGTTCTATCTATCCAGCCAACAATAGTTATGCTGCTGACATGAATTCGACGTTTGATTTGATTGCTGCCTGCGCGTTTGGTCTCGAAGCGGTCGTGCGCCGCGAATTGGCTGCGCTGGACATCGAAGCCTCGATCGGCGAATCGGGGCGAGTTCATTTTCGCGGTGATTTTGAAACGATCTGCAAAGCTAATTTGTGGCTTCGAACAGCCGACCGCGTCCTGATACGCGTGGCCCAGTTTTCGGCACCCGATTTCGACGCACTCTTTGACACGGTGCGAGACATTCGCTGGGGCGAGATACTACCCTCCGACGCGGCGTTTCCAGTTACCGGGCGAAGTATCAAATCGACGCTCACGAGCGTACCGGCTTGCCAACGCACCGTTAAACGGGCGATCGTCGACGCGATGAAACGCGATCATGACACGACGTTACTGACCGAGAGCGGCGCGGAACACAAAATTGATGTCGCGTTGCTGAAAGACACCGCCACGATCACCATCGACACGACTGGTCGGAGTCTGCATCGCCGCGGCTATCGAACCGATATCTCCGCAGCACCGTTAAAGGAAACGCTGGCTGCGGCGATGGTGATGTTGAGCTATTGGCGTCGCGACCGTCCGATGTTGGACCCGTTTTGCGGCAGCGGTACGATCCCGATCGAAGCGGCTCGAATCGGCCGCAACATGGCCCCCGGACTGATTCGTGATTTTGCTGCCGAAAGTTGGCCGATGTTTCCAGACGCCGCTTGGTCCCAAATGCGTGAAGCGGCTCGCGAAGCCGAATTACCGGCCTTGGAAGAACGCATCATCGGCAGCGACATCAACGGCAAGGTGCTACGTGCCGCACGCGACAATGCTGTTCGCGCCGGGGTAGAAAACGACATCCATTTCCAAAGCCGCAGCGTGTCCCAAGCGAGCAGCAGGCGGCGGTTTGGTTGCCTGATCACCAACCCGCCGTACGGACGACGCCTGGGTGCCGACCGCGAACTCGATCAACTCTATCAGTCGCTGCCCGAAGTGCTACGACACCTGCCCACTTGGTCGTTCTATTTCTTGACCGCCTATCCCCGATTCGAAGCGACGATGGGTCGTCAGGCTGATCGACGTCGCAAACTTTACAACGGTCGCATCGAATGCACCTATTACCAGTTCCATGGTCCCAAACCGCTGGTCGAAAAACCACGCGACGATATCCAAGCTGCTGACGATACCATTTCCGACCGAGGAGAATCCGCTGCGGACGATTCGACCGATGCGGGGGCCGACCAACCTGTTCCACCTTCTGCTCTGACTGCAGACAGTACACCTGAGTCGATCACGAACGAAGCTGTATCCGACATACCGGCGGCAGAAAAGCCAGCGAAGGCCAAACCTTATGTGCACGCGGTCGGCGACGCTGCGTTCGGTCACTTGGGCGACAAAGCCAGTGAACAAGCCGGTTTGTTTCGCAGTCGACTGAAAAAGCTCTCGCGACATCTGCGTCGCTGGCCGACTCGACGGGGGATCACCTGTGTTCGTTTGTACGAACGGGACATCCCAGAGATTCCCCTGGTGGTCGATCGATACGAAAACTATTTGCATATTACCGAATACGAACGCCCCCACGATCGCGATCCAGCTCAACACGCCAATTGGCTGGAACTGATGGCTCACACGGCCAGTGAGACGTTGGAGATTCCTGAGAAAAATGTCTACTTAAAAACACGTGCTCGTCAGCGTGGTAAAACACAACATGAAAAGATCGACCAGGCAAAACACGAAGTCACCGTTAGCGAAGGTGGATTGAAGTTCTTGATCAACCTGTCGGACTACGTTGATACCGGATTGTTTTTGGATCATCGCAACACGCGTCAGATGGTACGCGAGTTGGCGGAGGGAAAAACGTTCTTGAACTTGTTTGCCTACACCGGTTCATTTACCGTCTACGCTGCCGCGGGTGGTGCAAAGCGAACCGTATCGGTTGATTTGTCCAAGAGCTATCTGGACTGGGCCAAACGCAACATGCAGCTCAACGGTTTTGATGGTGATCAGCACCAGTTCATCGCCGCCGATGTGGGGCAGTTCGTACGTGGTCATGCACCCGGCGAGATGTATGACCTGGTGTTGCTCGATCCGCCCACGTTCTCCAACAGCAAACGGACCGAGCAAGATTGGAATGTGCAAAGTGATTGCGTCCCGCTGATCACCGATTTGCTACCGCTGGTTCGCAAAGGCGGCGTGATTTATTTCTCCAACAATTTCCGCCGATTCAAATTTGATCCCGATTCGATCCCGGCCAGCGAGGTTCACGAGATCACCAAACAGACGATCCCGGAGGACTTTCGAAACAAGCGGATTCACCGTTGCTGGCGAATTGTGCGCTGACGTCCTGAGAAGGAATGCGGCAATGCGATCTGCCGCGATCGACCGGTGGTTTTCGAAAACCACGCCTTTCACGGCATTTCGCGTGTTTTGACTCTCAGCCCTTGTCAAAAACACCGGATTTGGCGTACGATTCGGGACTTGCGACGCTGTACCAACGCCAGTGATCGCCTCCCCAAGCCACGAGAGAATACCGATGAAAGAGGGCATCCACCCTGACTATCAAGACACAACCGTCACATGCGGTTGTGGCAATTCGTTTCAGACTCGCAGCGTACGCTCCGAGTTGCGGATTGATATTTGCAACGAGTGCCATCCGTTTTACACGGGTAAATTGAAGTTTGTTGACACCGCGGGTCGAATCGACAAGTTCCAAAAGAAGTTTGCCGCGGGTACCTACGGCAGCTTGCAAAAGAAAAAGAGCAAGAAGGGCAAAAAGTAGCGACGCTACGACCGAACAATTCATTCAGCCGCATGGTCCAGACGACGGACACCATGCGGCTTTTTTCGTCCTGTTCAAAACAATGTCCCTGCGTCACCAGCCCTCGATGCATTTCCGTCGCTTGGCAACGGGGCACTCAGGAATCCAATATTCAGGAAACGGACCGCTGGTCCGCTTGTTAATCTCATGAGCTCCATCCGCGACACGCTGGAAGAAAAGCTGAATCGATTCGAGCAGCTTGAACGCGACATGTCCGACCCCGAAGTTTTGGGCGACGGGGCGCGGATGAGTGCTACCGCACGCGAGCACGGAGGCTTGGCCAAAGTCGCTGGAAAGTACCGTGAGTTCAAGCGATTGACCGACGAGATCCGTGGGTGTCAGGAAATGGCCGAGGCGGCCGACGATCCCGAAGAACGAGAAATGGCCGAATCTGAAATGGCCGATTTGCGGAGTCAGCGCGAAGAACTTTGGGAAGAACTGCTTTCTTTGACCGTGGGCGGCGAAGACAGTCACCGGACGCGTTGCGTAATGGAAATTCGCGCCGGCACGGGAGGTGACGAAGCCGCATTGTTCGCTCGCGATTTGTTCGAGATGTATCGGCGCTATGCGGAACAAAAAGGCTGGAAAACCGAGATCATGGATGCCAGCCCAACCGAAATGGGCGGTTTTAAAGAAGTCACGCTGACGCTCGAAGGCGAAAACGTCTATCGCGATCTTGCCTATGAATCGGGTGGCCACCGCGTGCAGCGCGTCCCCGAAACCGAGACTCAAGGTCGCGTTCACACGTCGGCAGCCACCGTAGCCGTCATGCCCGAACCAGAAGACGTCGAAGTCGAATTGAAATCGGATGACTATCGAGTCGATAAATTCGGTGCTTCCGGGCCCGGTGGTCAGCACGTCAACAAAACCGAATCGGCCATTCGACTGACCCACCACGAAACAGGCATCGTGGTTCAATGCCAGGACGAAAAGAGCCAGCACAAAAATTTGGCCAAGGCACTGCGCGTGCTCAAAGCACGGATCTACGAAAAGAAACGCGAAGAAGAAGACGCCAAGCAAGCCGAAGCTCGCAAGGGCTTGATCGGATCGGGTGACCGCAGCCAACGAATTCGCACTTACAATTTCCCGCAGAACCGATTGACCGATCACCGAATCAACCTGACGCTTTACAAGCTGGATCAGATCATTTCGGGGGACGTCAGTGCCGTGACTGACGCACTGATCGAATACGATCGTGATCAACTGCGCGGCGACATGGACGAATAAGCCAAACCTTTGATCTCCTAGATGGCAAGTCGAGTCTGACTCGCCACTCCTCCTCCCATTCGTCTCATTGCGTTGCGATAAACTAAATGTCCGAAACCAAGGATGAAGCGTGGACGGTCTTGCGACTGCTGGAATGGACCACCGATTTTTTCAAAAAACGTGGTTGCCCATCGGCTCGGCTGGACGCAGAAATCCTGTTGGCACATGCACGTCAGTGCAAACGTATCGAACTCTATACGGCGTTTGCTGAAATTCCCAGCGACGAAGAGCGAGTTGCATTCCGTGAGCTGGTTCGACGCCGTGGCGAAGGAATGCCGGTCGCCCAACTGGTTGGTTACCGCGAATTCTATTCTTTGGAATTCCGCGTCGACGATCATGTGTTGATCCCGCGACCAGAAACCGAGCACTTGGTGGTCGAAGCACTCGACTGCGCCAAAGCGATCGGTACTGACAAAGCGATCTCAATTGCCGATGTGGGTACCGGTAGCGGAGCGATTGCGATCACGTTGGCGATTGAATTGCCCAAGTCAAAAGTCACTGCGATTGACACAAGCCCAGACGCTTTGAAAATCGCGGTCTGGAATGCGGAGAAACACAAGGTCGATGACCGGATCACGTTCATCCAAAGCGACTTGCTGTCGGCGGTTGATAAACCTGAAAAATTCGACCTCATTTGCAGTAACCCGCCCTACATCAGTGAAGCGGAATTCGAGGATCTCGCGCCGACCGTACGTGACTTTGAACCCCGGGGAGCCTTGGTTGCCGGCCCAGATGGAACCGAAGTCATCAAGCGATTGATCGGCGAATCCTACAACCGCCTGAATTCCGGCGGCCGGTTGATCATCGAATTGAGTCCCATGATCGCCGATGCGTGTGAAGAATTAATCGGTCAGGTTTCGGAGCTGGAGGACCTGCGATTTATCAAAGATCTCGCGGGCCACAAACGCATCCTTTCCGTGGCACGAAAGTAGAAAGCTGACAAAAAGGACACCGATTCAGCTAATTTGCTCCAGCGGTCAAATAGTCCGCGATCGCTGTGGTGTTATCGATGAACGTTTGCGATGACACGACACCTTCATCGGGCACGACTTTCTTGCCGGCTGCATCACGCACAAACCCTTTTTCCAACCAGCCGCCGTCGCTGCGTTGGCTCGCGACTGCCTTGGCGGCCCTTTGCGCGATTTCTGACTTGGTGGCTTTCGGTTCCGAAGCATTCGGGTCGGCAACTAACGCTTGGTACTCATTTTCGATCTCTGTCAAAAACGAATCCCTGATGAAACCATAATGATCGGGCATTTCCTTGTCGTCGTAGGTCATCTGATAGTCTTTGTCAAAATAGATTGGCCGATTCGTTTTCAGTTCGTAGTAACGCGCTAGCTTGCCGTCGTCGCGCAATGATTTTTTCATGTAAGCCACGGCACGGGGAATCGGTTCTAAGAAACGTTTGTCTTTGGTGATTCGATAAGCACGCATTAACGTCCGCATCGCATCTTGCGACTCGCCACCGGTGATCGCGGGAGGTTCGAACTTGCGATCCCACACCGGTTGCATCTGGCGGTTGTACTGTTGAGCCCAAGCGGGCTGGGGTTCGGGCATTTGTGCGAGCAGCAGGAACTCGGCTCCGCGTCGGGCGCTATACCAGTAGCGATCGTCATTGTAGATTTCGGCAACAAAAAACATGGTCTGGATCATGTTCATCGTGTTGCGATCATTGAGCATGTAGCAGCCTGTGAAATCGTTTGTTGACATCCTCGTCCACGTTTCCGGATACGACGCTTTCAAAACAGGATAGTGAGACTTGTTGGGCGGCTTGACCGGAAAGCGATCGTAGTTGTGCCCCCACGCCCCGATGGGATACTGTGCCCCCATCGCCGATTCGATTGCATACATTGCCGCTTCGTGTACCTCGGCGTCCGCGAATGCGAGACTCTGATCCAGTTTGGCCAAAAAACGAATCGCCGCCGGCGTCGTATCATCGTCAATCAGGGTTTTGTTTGTGTCGAACTGTCGCTTCTTCCAAACATCCCAACCACCAGGCCATTCGTCTGGCGGAATATTTTCACGACCGCCATTGGGACCGATGCGATAAGGAATCTTGTTGCGCGTTTCCGGATCGAACTCGATCGAGTATCCCCAACCACCGCTGCGCAACTGGCCTTCGATTAGCGCCCTGCCGACATCGCGTGCCGCCTGCAAATGCACTTCATCTCCGGTTGCCGCGTAAGCGCGCAGAAAAGCCAACCCGATTGCCGGCGTACCGGGCGGCTGCACCCAGACTCGTTGACGGCCCGCAACACCTTCGCCGTGACTGAACTTGCCATCGGTGCTGGAAAACCAAGCGTATCCACCATGCACAGCGACATTTTCTCGCAAAAACTTCGTCGCTTTTGCCAGCGCCGACCTGGCCGTCGTGGCGCTCAGGTCCGCGCGGTCTTGGGCCGACACAAATGAGATTTGGATGGCACAGACTAACAACCCGATGGCAACGATGCCGAGTGGTCGATGCATAATGGGCTCCGATTGAAAGGACTCACGTGCAAGCGTTACGTTGTCGCAACACAATACTCTAACTTCCGACGGTGATCGCTGTGGATTTGAGCGAAAAGTATGACGGGCTGATCTTTGACTGCGACGGAACATTGACAGATTCGATGCCGCTGCATTACATCGCATGGCGTGAAACGATGGCCGCTTATGGGATCGATTTTACCGAAGAGCGTTTCTACGCGATGGGTGGAATGCCGACCGACCGAATCGTCGCTGTGTTGGCCGCCGAACAATCGATGGAATTGAACGCCAGGGAGGTTGCCGACGAAAAGGAGTCGGCGTTCATCGCCAGCATCGCCAAGCTGTTACCTCGAATCGATGTCTGCGACATTGCACGTGCGCATCATGGCAGGATTCCGCTGGCGGTTGCGTCCGGCAGCGCGCGGAATAGCGTCATCCAACAGTTGGACCATCTCCGTCTGACCGATCTGTTTGATTCGATCGTTGCCTCCGAGGATACCACCCGTCATAAGCCCGAGCCTGACGTCTTTTTGGAAGCGGCCAGGCGACTGGGCGTCGAGCCTGTCAAATGTCTCGTTTACGAAGACTCACCGTTGGGAATCGACGCCGCAATCGCCGCAGGCATGGACTATGTCGACGTTCGTTAGCACACGACAGCCACTATCCCGGTCAAGAATCATCACGAAGATCCGATGGTAGGACACCACTCTCGGTCGGGGGGATTTCCGCACCGATGCCATATTCTGGCCCTAAAAATCGTAATGATGACGTTGTCATGCGGGTAAAAGGCTGCAATTTCGCTACTTGAGATTGGTCGACGGTGGGCCTCGGTCTAACATCAAAGGACTACAAAGTTCGACGGTTGATCGATTTGACGGGCTCGAACGCCCAGCCCGCGTCGGCTTGAGCAAGGACTTCGCACCAATACCCAACGCAAGTCGCTCGTCATTCCCAATGGAACTCGAGCAACCCCAGGTTTTTACCACCGGATTTTGACTCGAAGCCGATTAACGCACTGTTGATGATGCGAACGTTCAAGCACTTACCCTCCGTCGACCAGATGCACGTTGTTGTGTTGACGAACTATTTGCGTCGTCATCATGCACTCGTGTTTCAGCAAGTCGCTAAACGAGTCGGGAAGCTAACGATTCTGTTGTCGACCGACATGGAGCCGGATCGACAATGGGAAGCCGACTGGGGTGGGCTGGATGTCCAATTGCAAAAGAATTGGATGTTGACGGCCAAATGGAAACACTCCGCTGGGTTTGAGGAGCCGAACTTCATTCATTTTCCGGTCGATACGATCAAACAGCTGCGACGGCTTAACCCGGACGTCGTATTTAGTTACGAACTTGGCATGCGAACCATGTTCTGCGCGTTGTTCGGAATGCTTCGTCGCCAAGTTCCGATCGTGGCCGTCGGCAACATGGCCGACCATATCGAAAGAGAACGGGGTCCCCTGCGACGATTGATGCGACGGTTCTTGCGGACCCGAGTGGATTTTGCGACATACAACGGCCCCAGTTGCAAACGGTATCTACAAAACCTTGGCTTCAGCGATGATCGATTGTTTCATTTTCCTTATTGCATCGACATGGACAAAGCCTACGCGGGCGAAAAGTCATTCAACGCGGATGGCTATCGACGATTGGTTTATCTGGGCGCGATCAGCAGTCGCAAAGGCATTTTGCCGTTCACCAAAGCCATTGCGGACTACTTGCAATCCAACGATACCGTTCGCGTGACATTGGCGATTGCCGGTGACGGGCCGCTGGCGGATGCCGTGGCGCAATTGGCCAATGATCGCCTGGAAATCGACTTGCTGGGAAATTGTGATGCATCGCAACTCGCGGCCGCCTACCAATCAGCTGATATCTGTGCCTTTCCCACGCTCGGTGATGAATGGGGCTTGGTGCCCGTCGAAGCATTGGCCTCCGGCCTGCCCGTGCTAGGCAGTTGTTTGGCGCAGAGTGTCGAAACCATCATCGTGGACGAAAAGAATGGCTGGTCGTTTGATCCAACCGATTCAGATTCGCTGCGTTCAGCGATCGACCGCGCCTTGCGAACCAGTCAAGCAGATTTGGAAAAGATGAGTGTTGCGGCTCGCCGGTCGGCTGTGGATTCGACGCCCGAGGCGTCGGCTGAGAGGTTTCACGACATCCTGCGTGCACTCACCGGTGACGTTAGCGAATCGCCGGTCCGAGACGACGCACCATCGTCGGTCGGATCTCTCGGTAACCTCGTGCCGTAGCCCGCGTGCGAATCAGGTGGCCGTGGTATCGCTGCCAAGTGCACAAGAACGCGGCCGCAGACAGCGAAAAAAAGTGGCCAAAATCCGGCAAAAGCATTCCTCCAGCACGAACCGTTGACGCCGGCTTGCAGTCGTGTTTATGATGCCAACATGAAATACGCACCCTTACTCCTATCGCTACTACTCCTGCGACGCCAATTTGGCGAGTGATAAGGGTTTGTCCTGACTGTCTGACACAGTCACCACGAAAAAGACAACTGTTCCCGAGTCGCTCCCCAGCAGAGCACGACTCGGGTTTTTTTTTGCTTCCGCGGCACTTTCAATTCAATCGAAGGCAACGTCCAACATGTCGCAACCAAATAGTCACAACGAAAATAGCGACGCCGTCGCCAATCCTTCCGGTACCGCGGATTCAGCTAGCGGCGACGCGCGGATGATACGGATTTTCGACACGACGCTTCGCGACGGCGAACAATCTCCCGGCGCCAGCATGAATCTGGCCGAGAAACTGGAAGTCGCGCAAATGTTGGTTGATCTGGGTGTCGATATCATCGAAGCCGGTTTTCCGATTGCTTCGCCCGGTGATTTTGACGCCGTCAAACAAATCGCGCAGACCGTTCGCGGGTCGACGATCTGCGGACTCGCTCGTTGCAGTGACAAAGACATCGATGCGGCCTGGGAGGCGGTAAAATACGCGCCGCAGGCACGTATCCATGTGTTTCTTGCCACCAGCGCCATCCACCGCGAATTCAAACTTCGAATGTCGACCGACGAAATCGTTCAACGCGCCGTTGCTGGTGTGAAGCGTGCGAAGGGCTACTGTGACGACATCGAGTTTTCACCCGAAGACGCCTGCCGCACCGAACACGACTTTTTGTGCCGGGTGGTCGAAGCTGCGATCGATGCCGGGGCAACGACAATCAATGTCCCCGACACCGTTGGATATGCAACGCCGGCGGAAGTATTCGAGCGGTTCAAGATGCTTCGCGACCGAGTGCCCAACATGGACAAGGCGGTTTTAAGTACGCACTGTCACGACGACCTGGGCATGGCTGTTTCCAACAGCCTGGCCGCGGTCGCGGCCGGGGCAGGACAGATCGAATGTACGATCAATGGGATCGGCGAACGGGCCGGAAACGCCGCATTGGAAGAGGTCGTCATGGCGATGAAAACGCGTAACGATTTTTACCACTGCACCACCCGGATTGATTCTCGCCGCCTGGTTCCGGCCAGCCGACTGGTCAGCAAGACGACCAGCATCAATGTGCAACGCAATAAAGCAATCGTTGGCCGAAACGCCTTTGCGCATGAATCGGGTATCCACCAAGACGGAATGCTGAAAGAACGCAGCACCTACGAAATCATGTCACCGGCCGAAGTCGGTTTTTCCAAGACCGATCTTGTGCTGGGCAAACACAGTGGTCGCGCCGCTCTGGCTGACCGAGCCAAGACGCTTGGATACACCCTTTCGAGCGAACAACTGCAGACGGTGTTCGAGCAGTTCAAAATTCTCGCTGACAAGAAAAAAGACATCTACGACGGTGACATTGTCGCGTTGGTCCAACAGCAGATCAGCGGTAGTGCAACCGAACAGTGGAAACTGGTCGACTACACCGTCACAAGTGGCAGGTCGCATCCGCCTCGAGTGCAATTGACATTACAGAACGACGAAGGTGAATTCACCCAAGAAGTCCAACAGGGCGATGGTCCGATCGACGCGGCGTTTTGGGCGGTCGAAAAGATCACCGGAATCGAATTAGTCTGCAAGGACTTCCGCGTCCGCAGTGCCACGCTCGGTCGTGATGCGATCGGCGAAGTCAACTTGGAGGTGGAGCATAAAGGCAAAACCTACCGTGGTGTCGGCGTCAGCACCGACAGCGTGGAGAGCACCATCCTGGCGATGCTCAATGCGATCAATCGCATCCTAGCCACGCAGAGTTCCAACGCGGTGACCACGTAATAGGTCGACCTGATTCGCATAAGAAATTGGAGTTTGCCGTAGGCCAGGACCAGTCCTGGCAAAGTTCCGCCAGGACAGGTCCGGGCCGACAAGAAATCTAAAAATGCTTTCTTGTGTCGTCCCGATTCACCTACGTGCGGGAATCGTCGCAGCAGTCGTCAAGACTTTCGGCAATTCGTAGTCTCAGCCGGTCCGCGTTGCCCGAGACGCGGGACCATTGGACAAGTGAATTCAGGGACCTGATCACAGGTCATTACGTCTGACTCTCGGCGTCATCGTCGTCGGCCAGTTCACCCGTTTCGAGCGTTTCTTCGAGATCTGCGAATTGTTGTTCGAATTGAGACAGCGGGTCCGATTCATCGGCATCGCTTGACTGCACATCCGGCGTTTCGGAATCCGACGCGTTGCCACCACCAAAGTGCAGCTCGCCGGTGATGGGATCCTTGGTCAGTTGTAGCGATTCATCATCGGGTACGAATCCGGAATCCCCGCGCAGCATTCTGATTTCACTCGACTGGACCGATTCATTGCCAATGCCGATCGTGTCGGCATGACCGGTGTCGTCCTCGCTGGCATCCTCGCCAAGCAAGTCTCCGACATCCAGTGGTTCCGCTTCAACGTCCAATTCCATATCGGCTGGGTCGCTGCGGTCCTGAGCGGATGTATCGATCAGTTCCACATCGTCAACATCGACCGCTTGAATCTCCTCGTCACTTGGTAAGGGATCCAGGTCCAGTGTTTCGGCCTGTTCGGTTTCCACATCGTTTTCGTCACCGAGCCCGGCGGCAAAGGACGACAGGTCGTCACGCATTTCATCCACGTCGCCAGCGAGTTCAACCGATGAGAGTTCATCGGGCTGTTCATCTTCGGCGTACAAAGTCTCATCGTCGGTAGTGAAGTCTCCGCCATCGAATTCTTTCGATTCTTCCATGCGCACCGTCTCGTGATCATCGAACACGGTCGGTAACTCTGGTAAATCGTCGTCCTCCTCTCCGGCAGACCCGTCATTGGACGACACGTCACTGGACGACACGTCTCCGGCAAACTCATCGAATTCATCCTCATCCAAATTGGCAATCCCGATCAACTCCCCATCGTCTTCGCCATCATCTTGTCCATCGTCATAGAGAAGCTCTCCGTCGGCGTTGGCTGAACCGAAATCTTCGCCTCCATCCGACTCGGCGGACTCATCAGATTCAATGGGTTCGTCACCCACCTCGATGGTTCCAATCGCACCTGCAGCCAAAGTGGCACTTGCGATCCCGAGCCCAGACAAGGATGTATCCACCGCATCGGCTATTTCTTGGACATCATCCAGCGCATCGTCGGTGTCGTCCGATTCGACGGCTCGGCTGGGAAAAATGTCATCAACGTTGTCACGCAGTATCTGCTGTGCGTATTGGACCGCCTGTTCTTCACTCCAGCCGCGTTGTCCGACAAACTGGTCAGCCAAAATGCCGGCTAAAATCCGCCGGTACATATCGAATTTTGGCCAGACAAATTCCAGTTTGTACGCATCGCTGTAGTATCCGATCTGTTTGTTTCGCGGTACCGCTTCCAATCGTGCGGCAGCATCTCGCTCGATAAACGACGGCGTATTGCTGTACCACCAATGCCCATTGGTGATGACATTCGGAAAAATCCATGCGTGGCTCACCAATTCTTGATTCGTGACGCTCGCCAAGACGGAGATAGGAAACTTGACGTCGGTAAAGGCGTTGAACAACTCGCGGTACTGGACCAGCGAGACACGACTGTCGTATAAATCTTGGCCTTGATAGACCCCGCCGGGGTAAACGCCGCGATTGACGCCGATCATCAAATCGAATGGCACCCCAAATTCGTCGCACAGTTCCGCCAACGTCCAGAAG
>JABDKS010000996.1 GCA_013002105.1 Pirellulaceae bacterium
GTGGTAATCAGTTCCACCACGTTAGTAGTGTCTGGTCGTGACAGTGCGATCGAGCCACCTGCCTCGACGACGTGGCTGCCGGCAGGCATCTCGGCGACCAAACCGAGATCAAACTCGAATATCAAAGTGCGAGCCATCGGCCCGGTCAACTGCGTGCTCACAAGCGGATCGGGCATCGAACCGTCGACGGTAAACGTCTGAGCGTCGGTCAGCAATTCACCCGGCAAGGCGTAAAGTTCCGTTTGGTCGGGCCGTGATTCACCCGCCGTTGAAAACTCGTAGCGGATCTGAACGTCCTTTTGCCCCGCCCAAGGCCCAAGGTCGATTCGTGCTTGACGGAAAACATTGTCATCAAACAATTCTTGCACGAACGTTTGCGTCGGCACGTTGGTGTAACCGTTGATGTTGCCTTCGTATTCGTTCAAAATCGTGTCGAAGGGATTGTCCCAATTTCGGCCGCCGATTCCGCCCTGAACATTATTCGTTGCGACCATCGTCCATTGATCATTGTCGCCGGCCACGTAGACACGCAATGAGTCCCGCATCACATCGTCCAACTCGGCATCGTTGAATGTGGCGCGATTGTCGGTATCGATGTTGGCGTTCTTGCCTTCGCTGTCCAACACATACGTGAAGTACAACATTGGCAGGTCAGCCGGAGCGACACCTGATAGGTCAATCGAGTCGCTCTGGATCGAACCGTGTGCACCACCCAAGAAATTGTAGCCGTTGTATCCCTGCAAATCTTCAGCATCCAAATTGCTGTCTGCTACACCGGTTGCGATATGACTGAAATCATCATCCAAAACGTCAAACCCGAGCCGCAGACTTCCGCCACCGTTGACGTCGCCGCGATCATCCAGCGCATCCTTTCCGTGACCGTCTGCCGCCGCGTTGGTATCCGACGCGTGCCAAAGAGCCGTGTCGAGTGAACTAAAGAAGAAACCGGCGATGCCACCGCTACCGGCCAAACCCGTGTCGAGATCGATTCCTTCGGCACCGAATTCAAAGATCGGCTCAGCGATCGCACTCACTGCCAAGTCGAAGGCATACAACCGTCCGGTTCCAGCCTTCACGCCGAAGAAGAGACTGCCAATCCCAATCCCATCATCGATATGGCTAAAGTTGGATGGCCCCTTAGTCACCGATTCAAAAATCAGCTGATTGCCCAGGGAATCAACGATCGCGTCGCCGGATGCTGCCGGCAACGGACCTATATAGGTATTGGGATCAATAAATATATGAGTATCGGCGATTCGCCAACCTGTTGGTGACGTCGCATCCACCACCATGTCGACTTCCAAGTCTCCTGGTGCATAATCATCTCCTGCGCCGGTTACATTGATCGGGAATTGCCAAACGGCTCCTAAATCGGTGAATGCATAAAGATTGCTATCCCCATTTACACCCGATACCAACGAGATAATTTTGCCCAGCGGATTGCCAATTTCATCCGACTCAGGCACCTGCAACTGAGCGACAACATTGGTCCCCGCCCACGGTGTCTCATTGGGGTAATTACTTCTGATGTTGTTCGAGTTATCGTTAATCCGACCATCCAATGGACTGACGGACTCAAAGCCAGCTGCCATATCCTGCGCGTTGCGACTGATCCCCGCGCCAGTCGCAGCGTCCAGTAGATAAATCAAATTATCGGCGTTGATGTCAGCTTCGTTGCCGCCGGTTAAGTCAGCTCGCAGAACTTCCGCACCATTGTCGATTACCGCTCGACCTCCGGAGAAGTCCCCGCGATCAGCAAAGCCGTATAAGAAGCTGGCTTGTGAAGAATTGTGGTTGTAGTACCCAAGGCTGGTGAAATTAACACCGCGGTCGCTAAACACACCGCCAGCCGCTGGGCGGTTGGTGTTCGTATTCGGATCTGCATCGTTATTGTTGTAATGTTCGTAGGTCTCGATGCCAGTCGTCCCGAGTGACGTCAGCGTTCCGTCAGCAGCCAACGCGTAAACCTCGTTGGTGTCGTCATCCGTGAAATTGACGATGGTCGGTCGTTCAATACCGATCGCGTTGTAAGAATTACTTGCTGCTCCGCCTGGGACGGGCAGCGCCACTGGGCGAGCAGCTACAGCGCCCACTGGATCCGTATTCTCATCAATCACGGCATCGTGGCGACCCGTGAAGGGATTGAACACGTTGATCTGCGAATTGTTGGAATTTCCCGTACCTTCGCCGACCCGCGTCACAGTGATCAACGGAATGTCACCAAATTGCCAGCCAATGACGTTACGGGCGCTGTCGCCGAATCCGACTTGCACTGTCGTTGCATCATTCTGCAACGCACGGGGAACCTGCGTTAAATCCCCGATCGCTGCGCCCGCAATATCAAATCGATCATCGATGATCCGCAACGTCGAATCGAGCGGTTCCAGGCGAGCATTCTTATTCGGTGCACCGGCCTGCGTGAACTGACGCAAGTCCGCCGCCATCTGTGAATCGTTCGCGACAATGACTTCGTAATTCAAGTCGGGATTCAGTTCCAACGGGCCGATGAAGGGATCGCGCGAGCCTTGCGAACCACGCGACAGGTCTTCTTCGGTCGTCGGCTGTCCCGGGACGATCGGCGTGATACGGTCGTCGGCGATGTTGGAATCGGTACCAATTGCGATCAGCCCCGTTCCGTCGTAGAGATACAGGTTCGTGTTGGGACGCGTCAGTCCGTCCGCCCAGTCGACGTCAAAGGTCAAACTCTGCGCATTCGTCGTCGGGTTGATTCCCTGCAAACCATCGCGTCCCACGTTGAAACTGTAGCGATTGGGTGTCGCCGCATTCCCAGTGGCCGAGATCGCACCACGGTCGGTATTGGTGAACGATCCCAGGTCAACCGTTCCGGTACCATCGTGATAGACTTCGCCGGCGATCGACGAATGAACGGGCAATCCGATCGCGTCGATCGCTTTGGTCGCATAGCGAATATCGCTGTAGCGAACGACCGAACCGGCAAAGTCATCGGTCTCTTGCAATCGCACCTGCAATCGATAACCACCCTGCGTCGTACCGCCGGTGGCCAAACTCGCTGCGATCCCCGCCTCGGTTGTCAGATTGAACAACTGATTGCTGCTTCGCACACGAACAAAGTACGTTCGCTGCGAACCAGTCGTTCCTGGCAAGACGACTCGCATCGCCGAATCACCGTCATTGTTGCTGAACAAGTCACGGTATTCGCCGTTATGATTCGTCGGAGCATCGTGATCCAACTCCATCGGCAGCGCATGACCGTCTCGCATGAAAGTGGTGTTCGTATACGTCAACGCACCGTTGGCCGTCTCGGTACGTGAATTCTGACTCAATGCCAGCACGACGCCATTGCCGTCGAGAAACTCCAGGACGGTGTCAAGTTTGGAATCGGTTTCGTCGATATCCAACCAAACCATCGTTCCGGCGATGCCTTCAAAACTGTACAAGTCTTGATCTCTATCGGCCGCAATCGCACCGTGCAGGGTGAACCCAAGTCGGACATTTTCGTCACCCGATTTCTCGTTGGGTGCCAATATGCCTAACTCCTGCTCGCCGCCGAAGGCCGCGTTGGCATCGCCGAAACCACCGATCAAACCTTCGCGTTCGACCTCAATGGCGACATTGCGATCATGGCTATACGCATCAAACTTCAAACCCTGCCAGTCGCCGCTGCCGGGAATGTTCGGCGATGCCGATTTGATGGTCTGAGTTTGTGCGCTTCCGTCGGGCGCAAACGATGCTCCCACCGAATCATCAAAGACCGATGTCATGATCACCGGGAAACCGGGCGAACCGATCACGTGCAAACGACCACCAATGCGATCGGTGATATCAAGCGAACGGCCGGTCGCCAAAATCTCTGCATCATCCAGCTTCACGACCAGTGATTCCGTCGAACTGCTTTCCAATCGCAGTCCGCCATAGGTGTGGACGTCGGGGATCTCGATGTCATTACGCAAGACGTGCACGATATCGGTGTCATCCCAGATGACTTCCGTCGTCAGAACTTCGCCCCGAATCTCCATGCCGTTGACGTCGTTGTCACTGAGTTCATTGCCGCGAACCACCGGACCGGTGTTCGCCGGAGGGATTCCAAACTGATCCACGTCACCGGTCTGGCGACCGGTATCGCTGCGGAATTCCGCGTTTAGCGAATTGGAATTGATGCTGATGACCGAACCGGCGTTATCAAACAGCGTGTTGCCGACGATGGTCGGCTGTGCATTGGTGACATAAATCGTGGCCGAATCGTTGGGTGCATACCCACGTCGTGCGTTCAACTGGCCACCGCCGGTTCCGTCCCCATTATCGCGGAACACACTATTGGCGATTCGCGCTTCGGCTTGATGTATCTGAATTGGATTGAATGCTGCGGTACCGCCGCCAACACCGGTGACGCCACCGGCATAGGCAATCAGTGCTCGATCGATACTCGTTCGACTGTTGGGGAACGCAAAGATGCCGGCCCAATTGCGCGCCGCGGGCGTCGTATTGGAACCATCGCCGTTGGTATCGAACGTGCCGCCGGCACCAAATTCGTCATCGTTGCGAGACGTGAAAATCACTTCCTTGCCATCGATTCCTTCGGCGATCAGATTCGATCCGAACCCAAGCTCAATCCGTGC
>JABDKS010001064.1 GCA_013002105.1 Pirellulaceae bacterium
GGATTACTGCTTAGCGGATCGTAGCGATCGCTTCGCTCCATTGGTCGGCCGCCTCGCACACTTCGCGATTTTTCAGCACGCTCTTTCTGATGCGCAGGTCCTGCAATTATATGATGCTTCCGGCCAAGCTCGCGCCGTCAAGCGAGAGCCCGGTTACCTTGTGATGGGCGTTCGCGAAAAAGCGAAACCAGTCGACTGCAAGATCCACATCAACGGCGACGGTGTCAAACTGGGACCGGTCGTGACGCGAGGTTTTTTGACAGCTTATCAACGTGCGCAACCGGATTCACGTGCTCAGACCGATTCCGCCGACAGCCATTCGACCGCATACGATCCGAACGACTTTACGCTCGATGCAAAACAGAGTGGTCGGCTACAATTGGCAGCCTGGTTGACGCATCCGGATCATCCACAGACGGCACGCGTGATGGTCAACCGGGTCTGGATGCACCTGTTCGGACAACCAATTGTCGCGACACCGGACGACTTTGGAGTTTACGGTGCGCGACCGACGCATCCGCAACTACTGGATCATTTGGCCGATCAGTTTGTTCACGACGGCTGGTCAATCAAACGACTGATTCGTCGACTGGTCCTTACCCGCAGCTATCAATTGGATAGTCGGGCAAATGACGATTTGATTAACGCGGATCCAGAAAACATCTACCAGGCCCGCCACAGTCGTCGACGCTTGGATGCCGAGACGTTGCGAGACAGCATGCTGTCAGCAACCGGATCATTGGACACGCGACCAGGAAATGGATCGGCCATCGAGCAAATCAACCAACTGATTAACTGGCCACCGGGCGAGGCGACCGATCTGCACCGCGATAGTAATCAACGAAGTATTTACCTGTGCATGTTGCGTCATGCACCTCCGCCGGACCTGGCTGCCTTTGATTTGCCCGACGCGACCGCGATCACGGGCCGACGTAACGAGACGACCCTGCCGACGCAGGCACTGTTTTTGCTCAACAGCCCGTTCGTCGTGCAACAAAGTGAACAACTCGCATCGACGTTGTTGTCCGCACCAACTCGCCAGAAAAATGATTCACCTCCTGGCGAGATCACAGACGTCTTGCGTGCCGACCGAGAGCGAGTCCGCGAGGCGTTTGAAAGAACATTGTTGCGGGAGCCGAGCGAAGCGGAAATGCGGGCCGCTTTGGCTCACGTTCAGGATGTCAAGTCAACGATTCGCGGTCAGCAACGCGAATCACACCGCACCGAGTTGAGAGCGTGGGCGAGCCTTTGCCAGGCTTTGCTGACGACGAATGAATTCCGATACATCGATTGATCCCACCACCCAAAAGGCGATTCGTTCCGACGGCGACGGATCGATCTTTCCCAGGACAGTGCAATGCAGTTTTCACGACGTAGCATGCTTCAATCCGCATCATGTGGATTTGGATACCTCGCGATGCAATCACTGCACGCAAGTTCGTTACGTGCAAGTGATGCGGACATCGCCACCGAGTCGCCGCTGCCCGCGTGCGCGCGTCGCGTGATTTTTATGTGCATGAGTGGTGGGCCGGCGCAACTGGACACCTTTGACTACAAACCGCAGACGGGCAACAAAAAGCATCCCGGGTCTGTGTTTGACTTCGCACAGCACGGTGAAAGCGGACTTTGGATTTCCGAGTTGTTACCCCAGATCGCCAAACACGCCGATCGACTATGCGTGATCAACGGTATGCACGCGGACACCGGAAACCATAGCCAGTCGTTTCTGCAGATGCATACGGGCGAGCGGTTGAGAAAACGGCCGAGCATCGGTTCCTGGGTGACCTACGGGCTCGGTAGCGAAAACGAGAATCTGCCGGGATTCATTAGCCTCAACGCCGCCAAGCCATCGGTCTATTCCAGTGCATTCTTGCCGACTGCGTTCGAGGGAACACCGATTGGCACCAATGGCGAAGACATGTCTTTGGCAACCATTCGCAACATCGCCAGCGAACACCTGCCCGACGCCGTCAAACGACATCAGATCAACTTGGTGCAATCGATGAACCGACAGCATCTTGCCGACCGCCACGGTGATAACCGACTCGAAGGCGTGATCGAATCGATGGAGTTGGCCTACCGTATGCAAGCTTCCGCACCCGACTTGTTGGATTTGAGCAACGAAACGCAAGCGACCCTGGAACGTTATCGCGTGGGCAAAAAGCTTTCGGTGGGAACGTGCCGCCCAACCGACTTCGGACGCCAGTGTCTGCTGGCTCGTCGGTTTGCCGAAGCAGGTGTTCGGTTCATTGAAATTCAACACGGCGGGTGGGATCAACACAAGAATCATCGGCGTGATTTGAAAGCCAACTGCGACACGGTGGATGCGCCGATCGCCGCGCTGCTGGAAGATCTGACTGCGCGTGGGTTGATGGACGACACCCTGTTGGTATGGGGTGGCGAGTTCGGGCGACCTGGTTTAACACCTGATGACGGTAAGGACGAAACCGGACACAACGCAAAAGGGTTTACCTATTGGTTGGCCGGCGGGGGTGTCAAATCGGGACACGTTCACGGCAAAACCGATGCCAAGGGCAGTCGCGCAGTTCAGGGCAAAGTGCATTTCCGTGATCTGCATGCCACGATCTTGCATTTGCTGGGACTGCGACACGACCAACTGACCTATCATCACGCTGGACGCGACCATCGACTGACCGGACCCGAGGGTGGCAAGGTCGTCACCGAAATTTTGGCCTGATGACGTCACCTGCCTCAGATCCATCCGCGATGGCCGTTTGCTTTTGTCGCTAGGTTCCCATTGTGCGACGTACTCGCTTGAAAATTCCCTTCACAGGCGGTTGACGGTTCTTACCAAAAACGGACCGTGTATCCTGGGTTCATCTCCGGAGTAAATGACGATGACCAAAACGTTGCCAATGCATAGCCCCTACGCCCATCTACTACTGATTGTGGCGGTCTTTGCGGCGATCAACTTGCACGCCAATAGGGCTCGAGCGCAGGACACCGGAGTATCAAAGACTCACGTTGGACCGACCGAAACGGATCACTGGTACGAAAAACAGTCCAAATGGAATGGCTTTGATCGGTTTCACTTCCGCCACTCCGGATCGGCCTGCTATCTGATCGTTCCTACCGAACCGCTGCCGGGTAACCCTTGGATCTGGCGTGCACGATTTCCCGACTTCCACGCCGAAATGGACGTGGAACTGATCCGCGGCGGATATCATCTGGCCTACTTCGACGTCGCGGGAAAGTTTGGATGCCCAGAGACGATTGAGCGGGCGACTAGCTTTTACAACTACCTTGTCGACCAGCGGGGTCTGAATCCCAAACCGGCATTGGAAGGCGTCAGTCGTGGTGGACTGTTTGTCTACAACTGGGCGGCCAAACATCCCGATCGCGTGGCCTGTATTTATTGCGACACACCCGTGCTCGATTTCCGCAGTTGGCCGGCGGGGCAGGGGACTGGCGTCGGCAGCGTGTCAGCATGGAAGCAGTGTTTGCAAGCGTACGGACTGACCGAATCGGAAGCGGCCGATTACAAAGGCCTACCGATCGATCATGCCGAAATCATCGCTGCAGCCAAGATCCCATTGTTGCATATCGTCAGCGAAAACGACCGGGTCGTCCCACCGAGCGAGAACACCTACGTGCTCCGGGATCGACTGAAACAAGTCGGTCACCCGATGGAAATCATCACTGTCGCCCAAGGCACCGAAAAATCAAACGGTCATCACTTCACACATCCCGAACCACAAAAAGTGATTGACTTCATCCGCCAGCATGCCAAATAGTTAGCAGAGTCCAAGTGATAAACTAACTGACCACATATCCAAGATGAACGTTCCTATTCCCGTCGATACAACTCACTGACTTCGCGCGACTCCGGTCGACCCAACCACTCACGTACTTCGTCACCTGCATGTCACAGCTTGCAAAGTTTATCGTTTTGGCAACCGCATGGGCGACTCCGCTAGCGGCGAACGAAATCTCGTTCAATCGTGACATCCGCCCGCTGCTGTCGGAAACCTGTTTTGTCTGCCATGGCCCCGACGTCGCCGAAGTCCAAGGCGGATTGCGATTGGACCTGCGCGAATCCGCAGTCGGAGAGTCCGATTCCGGCGCGCACGCAATCGTTCCCGGTGACGTCGATGCCAGCCATTTAGTCGCACGACTGGAAAGTAAAGTCCCTTACGAACGAATGCCTCCCCCCGAGTCCGGCAAGACGCTGAAGAAGGATCAGATTCAGCTTTTGAAGGACTGGATTGCTCATGGC
>JABDKS010001070.1 GCA_013002105.1 Pirellulaceae bacterium
TGCGTAATGTCGATTTACAGCGCGATGGACAGATAAAACGTTAGACGTCCACCCAAGCCCCTTCGGCGGCATCGCTGCGACGACAAGCATCCAAAATCGCTTGGGTCTTTGTCGTCAATTCTGGATAGAGTGGATCGAGTTTTCCGTCGATCACGATCTCGCCCATTCGTCGGACCATGTTGACTTCCTGAGCGTTGGGTTCACCACCAGGATATTCGGCGACCGACCGCCGGTTGGTGCTCCGGCGAAAGTTCCAACGACAATTGTCGATCTCCAATACATGCCGATGCTCGTTCCACACCGCTTCGGCATCGTAATACGGCAACACAAAATCATCGAGCGTGATAAATCCGTCCTGGCCGGAAATCACCGCGACCTGCGAATTGTTGGTCAAGAAAGAACAATAGAAACTTGCCGAGAAACCGTCAGAAAACTGCATCTCCGCAGAAAACTCGCCCGGAACTTCACCATCGCTATGGCCACCCTTGAGTGCCGTGATCGTACGTGCCGACAAACGGCTGGGTACTTTTCTCCCCGCCGCCCAAAGCGTGAATCGAATACAGTACCAACCCAAGTCTCCCAAGCATCCGTGTGGCTCCAAGACGCTATCGGTGCGAATGTTGGATTTTTTAAAATCGCTATCTCCAGAGAAGGAGAACTGGGTATAGATCCGCCGCAAATCGCCGATCGTGGTTCCCTTTTGCAGATCAGCACATAGCGTCTCCAGTCGTTTGCTGTGGTCAAACATCACGCCATCCATGAACTGAACCCCTGCCTGGGCACAGGCATCGATCATTTCTTGTGCGTCCTTGGCGTTGTTGGCGACTGGTTTTTCGACCAACACGTGCTTGCCCGCTTGGGCTGCGGCAACGACCCACTCTTTTCGCAGCCCCGTGGGCAGGGGAACGTAGACCACATCCACATCATCTCTTTGCAACAACTCTTCATAGGACCCGACGGCAGCGACCGGCTCTTGGTAGGGGACTTCCGAATTGCACTGGTCAATGAATGCTTGCGCCTTGGCCACATTTCGGCTCGCCACTGCCGTCACGGTGCCATTACCGCTGAGGCGGATGCCCTTCCAGTTCTTGCGGCCGATTCCCGCCGTACTCATGATTCCCCATCGGCACTGTGTACTGCTCATGCTGTTCAATAACTACTTCGTGTTGAGGTCTAGTCGATTCGATGACCGCGACGGACAGCGTGAATCAACCGAATTGGGGTCGACACTGATTGTCACAATCAAAATCAGTTCCAGCGGTACCTGTTGGACAACGCGTCGGCGTTGGATTCACGATCTGCGATCGTCCGTGACAGGAACAGAGGATACCAAACACCGTTTGGTTTTGCGCCCACGAGCCGTAGCAACCCATAAAGAAACCCGCCAACGAAGAACATATCTTCGCGCGGGGTGAAAGAATCTCAGTGAATGAGCCGATCTCGGGTCAATCGACCGACAACGTCATTGCGATGGCTTATTGATAGTCCACAAACTCGACTTGGACCCGGACGATTTCTGCCGCGCCCAGGAAGAAAGCATCTAACACTTTGGGGTCGAAATGACTGCCGCGTCCCTCTTCGAGAATCCCGAAGCACTCCTCGCGCGGTAATGCCTTCTTGTAGGGTCGCTCGGACGATAACGCATCATAAACATCCGCCACCGCCGTGATGCGACCTTCCAGCGGAATGTCTTCACCAGCGAGTCCGATCGGATAGCCGCTCCCGTCCCATCGTTCGTGGTGCGTTTGCGCGATACTGGCGGCAAGTCGCATTAATGAACTGCCGTCGCGGAGCATTTCGGCGCCCGCATGCACATGACTGCGCATTTTGCTGGCATCGTTGGACGCATAGGGCTTGATGATCTGGCGACCAAATTTCACATGGCTCTGAATGATCTCGAACTCCTCAGGTTCCAACTTACCTGGCTTCAACAAAATCGCATCCGGCACCGCGATCTTGCCGACGTCATGCAGTTGGGCAGCGAGTTCAATGTCACTGACTAGCCAATTGGGCAAACCCAAGTTCGCAGCGATAATGCCTGCGTACCGACCCACGCGGATCACATGGTTACCAGTGTCGTTGTCACGCAATTCTGCGGCACGTGCCAAACAATAGATCACTTCGCGGCGCGACTTTTCCAAATCGCGTGTCCGCTGCTGAACTTTTCGCTCCAATTCAGCCGCGTGGTTCTGTAGCTGGTCCTGATAGGATTTGCTTAACAGCGCGTTGCGAACCCGAGGGGCCAGCTCCATTGGATCGACCGGCTTTACCAAGAAGTCGGTCGCACCCAATTCCAAGCACTTTAGTTTGACGTCGGCCTCACTGTTGGCCGTCAAAATCAAAACCGGCAAGTGTCGAAAGCGGTCGATACTACGAATTTGTTGGAGGATTTGGATTCCGTCGACATCGGGCATGTTGATATCCAACAACAGCACATCCGGATTGGTCGAATGGACCATGTTCACCGCAACGGTCGAATTGGTCGTCGTCTCAAAGGACGCGTAGCCGGCACGCTCCAACAGTTTTCGCGCGACCAACACATTCGCCACTTCGTCATCCACGATCATGATCTTGCCAGGTAGGTGCGTATCGCCACTCATCACTTTGGAGGGCAAGACGGGAACCCCGCTGGTCACGGGGTTGCTGGCGAATTCGTGCGTAGTCATTTCTCGTCAAACACAGACGTAGGAGTTGGTTTATGAATGGTTGGTTGCCGATGAAGCCGTGATGGCTGAAGCCTCGCGGAACCGGCTAAATAGCCGATATCGTGTGGGCAATTGTAACGGTCGTAATGATTTTCACGATCGCGCATGAGCTGATTGGTTGTCCAATCCTGGACACGACACGTGCGCACTACGAGACCACGGTGGGCACCACTAAGCGTTGTCGGACAGCCAAAATGGCGTCGAAACTTGCCTGACAGTCGGCCTGTGACTCCGCCCGTGCCGCTTGCAGCAATCGCAATGACGGAGCCATGAATTCCGCGTAGCCCACCGTGCCGCCAGCACCTTTAAGCCAATGGGCCGCATTGCCCAATTCCTCGTAGCGTTGCTGACTGAGCATATTGTCCATCAACAACAGGCGATCATCCAATCGCATGACAAAGTCAGCAACGATCTTTCGAAAATCATCGTCGTCAATTGGCAGCGTCGAATGAATCGGATCCTGCGATGTGACCAGCGAGTCATTGAGCGTTTCGGAGTCATCATCTAGTTGGATCGTTTCGCTTGTTGCAATCAAATCGCCTCCATCGCCAAGCGTCACCTCGTCCTCTGCAGGCTCTTGGATTTCTGCCTGCGACGTCTCCAAATGAGGGACGACGATTCGTTGGCGCACATCACGAATCTCCGCGAGTAATTCATCGACCTGTTCGCCGTCACTACTTTTGGCGGCGATTTCCAATGCGGCCGCTCGCTCGCCCAATATTGCGAACCCAACGGTACCGCCCGAGCCCTTTAACCAATGAGCCTCGGACTGGAGCGTCTGGAAATCTGCGTCATGACACGCGTTCTGCATAAAATCAAGACGATCATCCAAACGTTCAATAAAGTCCGCCACGACCTCGCGAAACTCGTCGTCATCCATCGGCAGCGTCGAATGGATCGGTTGTGTATTCGAATCGGCTGCGGAATTAGTTTCGCATTTTGGATTACCGCCCAAGTTAGTCAGAGACGCACCGACGTTCGCTGCGATTTTGGGAGGCACCGCGTCACCGGACGACTCAATTTCGACATCGGTGGTGTCAGCTCCCAGATCTTTTGCTGGGCCCAGATATTTTGCCGTGCACTGCAGCAAGGCATCCAGATTGACCGGTTTGGACAGAAAATCATCGCATCCAATGGAGAGACATTTTTCGCGGTCACCCTTCATGGCATTGCCGGTCAGCGCAACGATGGGCGTCTTGATCCCACAACTGCGAATTTTCTTCGTCGCCGAATAGCCATCCAGCACCGGCATTTGCATGTCCATAAACACCAGGTCAAAATCTTGCTCGCTCATCGCCTTGATGGCTTCCAAACCATTTTCCGCAGTGGTCACAATCGCGCCCGCCCGCCCCAACACCAAATCAATCAGCCGCCGATTTGCCTCGCCGTCGTCGACGACCAGTACCGGTTTGCCTGGCAATCGTTGGATGAGGCCGTTCTGCTGAGCCGCGGCTCGTTGGCTGGCTTGCTGCCGGATTTCCTCGGGCGTGATCACATTGGCCAAGTCTTGCGGTGTCAGTGGCAGCGAAACGGTAAACGTGCTGCCTTCGCCGGCCTCACTCTTGACGGTCAACGTTCCTCCCATCGCTTCGGCCAAGCGACGACTGATTGACAATCCGAGACCGGTCCCGCCAAAGCGACGCGTGGTCGTGTTGTCGGCTTGGACAAATGAATCAAAAATCTTGTCCTGTTGTTCCGGGGTCATTCCGATCCCACTGTCACGCACATGGAGATGAATCTGCGGTGACGCCCCCTCCTGTACCTCGACAACAATTCGGACAAATCCTTCTTTTGTGAACTTGATCGCGTTGCCGACCAAATTTGTAACGATCTGTCGTAGACGCGTTGGATCGTTCTGAAAGATTTTTGGCAGGTTTGTTTTGAAATCCGTCTCGAGCGTGATCGCTTTTTCCTTTGCTCGCACCGACAACACATCGACGACGTCTAAAACGACCTGATCGACTTGCGTATCAATCGATTCCACCTGCATGTGCCCAGCTTCGATCTTAGACAGGTCCAAAATATCATTGATCAACTCCAGCAAGTGTGCACCACTACGGTGAATCATATTCAGGTGGTCAACGGCCTCATCCGAATCGGCGACCATGCCACGTCTTAATACATCGGTGAATCCCAACACGGCGTTCAACGG
>JABDKS010000036.1 GCA_013002105.1 Pirellulaceae bacterium
GCGCGAATCGCGACGCAACCGACTGGGCAGCACCAAGTCGATTTGAAATGGCGAGACCTTTCGCCAACGTTCAACACACGCAACTTTTCTCCGGTCGCGTTCGATGTCCAAACCACGACTTCCGGAACAGTGAATTGGACAATCGCAGCCGATGCAATCGAGCGACTGGACCAACATCGCGGCACCGCCCAAATCGAATTCGAGCAAATTCAAATTGCCGGATCAGACATCGGGACGCTCAGTTCAGAAATCAAAGCGGCGCCACGACAATTCGAAGTGGACGCGCACGGCGAAATTTTTGGCGGGACGCTGGCCATCTCGACCGTCACCGACATCACGCCGGAAACCACTTGGTGGCGGCTACTGGATACATCGACCACCAGTAATCTCTCGCTCGACAGCATGCAGTTGCAAAAGATGATTGCTGTTATTCCGCCGCCGCTGGCACCCGCGATTGCCAAACGTCGCTGGCAGGGGAATCTGACCGCGGATGTCGAAATACAGAATAACTCGGGCAATCGCGAATCCATGATCGAATTCAACTTGGATGATTTGACGCTCGATGGGTTGCTGTTAACGCGTCGCGTGGGAGTCGTCGCCAGGCTGAGTGGCAATACGCTGTCGATCGATCAAGTGACCGGTAGTTACGCCGGTGGACGCGTCGACGCCAACGGCCGATGGTCGCTCGATTCGGGAATCGGGCAGGTCAATGTGCGTCTGAGCAGCGTCAATGCGTCGAAGTTCTTTTTGCCAATTTCGACGACGACCGCCGAACAGTTGGACGGTCGACTGTCGGCACGACTGGGTCTTTATACCGGAACAAGTGACCGCATTTCCGCCCGTGGTTCGGTCGAAATTTCCGATGGCCGAGCCTACGGTTTGCCTGTTACCAGTGCCCACAGCGACATCACCGCATGGCTAAGCACACGTATGGACCGTTGGCATGTTGCGATGCCGACCATTGCGGGTCAGACGGGCAACGGTCGCGTTACTGGTTCGCTGCAATTCGATTCGGCATACCAATTGACCAAGTTTGATATGCGTAGTCATTGGAAAGCCGACCGAGTTGATTTCACCAAATTGCTATACGAGGCGCAAGGCAGCACAACCTCGTTGGCCAGTGGACGACTGAGCGGCAAGCTGACCTTGAACGGCGACAACGTTGCGACGGTCAATGATCTCTCCGGCAACTTTGATTTTGAACTCGACGGCTCCAGCGGGCAATCGATTCCAGGATTGACCGATGCACAAAACTACCTCGGATCGATCGCTCTGGCCGGTGTTCGGTTCGAAGAGGGAACGGTGCGAGGCAACATCGGGGGCGGGCGTGCTCAAGTGAAGGAATTCCAATTAAGCAGTCCACAAGCCATGGTCTGGGCCGAAGGCAATATGCAATTGGCTAGCCAAACACTGGACATGGAAGCGGTCATATCGACCGGTAATTTCCAGACAAATCCTCTGGTCACGTCCTCACTGCAATTTGCGTTGGCGACGTACGCGGCACCGGTCAGCGTGTTGATCGAGATCAACCAGTTGCTGAGCAACCGAACGATCTTTGTGGATGTTCGCGGGCCCGCGAATGATCCGCGACTGCGACTGAAACCACTTGCCAGTATCCGCGAAGAAGCGGCGAGGTTCTTGTTGCAACAGTTGCTGCCAATCCCGTGCGAACTGAATCAAAATCGAAATCCGCTCTCGCAAAATTCGTTTCGATAGCCGTTCGTTGGGCCAGCCATTACGTGGGGGTGTGAGTCCGTTTTCGAACTGTCGAGCATGATAGCAACCGGCAAAACAAGTAATTTGCGGCGATCCACACGATTGCGCAGACGCTATCGCTCCATCGGGTTTTGAGGGTCCCGCAGCGAAGACATGGACGATGACGGATGCAAGGTCCAATGCATCCCAAGGTCGCCCAATGTTCCGTGTTATCCCTTTTTGTTTGCTCGCAATGTTCTGCACGGGTTGCAGTTCACTCGGGCTGTCACTGTATCCCAGTGGCCACTTTCTGACCGATCAAACGGAACAGGTTTTGGATCAATCCCGCCGCGAAGCCAACTTGGCCAAAGAGCTCAGCAAGGATGTCCTGCCCGTGCATTACCTGGAACCTGGTGATGTGTTGTTGATCGAGCCAGTGGACTTTAATAGCAAGGTTCGGATTCCTGCCGACCAACATGTCCTCGCGGACGGAAGCGTCGATCTGGGCGGATTTGGTCGTGCTGTCGTCGCCGGGTTACCGCTGGAAGCGGCCGAAAACCTGATCGAAAAATCAATCGTCGACGGTGGCGGTGAAGAAACCGAGATCAACCTACGTTTGCTCGAAGCCAGTCATCGGTATTACGTTTTAGGCGAAGTCAATTCGCCGGGGGCCTATCCGCTCAAAGGCAACGAAAACGTACTCGACGGCATTTTGGCCGCCGGCGGGATCACCGGAGACGCATCGCCCTGCAAACTGCTGCTTGCCCGACCTACTGAGGAGCGATCCTGTCGCATCACACTTCCGATCTGTTATCGCGAGATTACTCAGCTGGGCGATAGCTCGACCAACTACCAACTGCGTCCGGGCGATCGGATCTATGTCGCCTCGCGATCCTTCTGCGAAGAACTGATGTGTTGTTTGGCCACGGAGACCTGTGATCGCTGTTGCAAGTACCAAAGGGCCTGTGCCAATCCGTCGTGGATTCCTTTTCGGAACGTCTACACGCGAGTAGCCGATGACCGCAGCGAATCGATCTGGCAGAATCGAGCGGCCAACGAGGGCAGTGAACCGTATCACTATCACGCGGTAGATGGACACCATTCGTCGGGCATTCACTCGCCCAGTGTTGACGACGGAAGTCACAGCAGTAGTGATCTGGCACCACCGGTCACGGCGATGGATCTTCGAGAACCAGGCGTGATGTCGCGGACGCCTTCCCGCCCTGTGCCGACGACCGTCGAAGAGCTTCCGCAAACTCGCCCCAGTGCGGCCACCGATAGTTCGCGCCGCGACGGGCAACTTCGTTCGACCGATCAATCGCCGCGAATCCCTGATCAGTTTCCAAACCGCGGCGGACAATAGTCCGATGAGACTGGCCCACGGTGTCCAGGTTGGCGAAGCGGCCAAAGGGACGCAGTGCCAGCCTGACTTGGTGCGGGTCTGATTGGGTGCGGGAGCGAGTGGACAGTCACTCCCATCGATTGCGATGGGGCGATCTTGATCCGCTTTGGATTCCTTGTCGGGCGCGGACCGTTCCTGGTGGTACTTAGCCCGGACGATTCCTGGCAAACGATCGACCCGCATCGATGATAGAAATGCC
>JABDKS010000060.1 GCA_013002105.1 Pirellulaceae bacterium
GTGCAGAACTGGTTCGATAAGTATCAAAAATAACCAGCGCTGGTCCGAAGAACTACTGGCAGTTCTCGGTGCATGCTCCGTTCGGAGCCAAGCCGGAGTAATCGGTATGCTCCGGTCTCATTTCCCCAAGAATCTAGCTGGACAGCGCCACTTTTGTTGAATGTCTGAGACGCAAGGTGTTCGATGGCCTTAGGTTATCGCCGTTGACTTGCGACCTGAAAAGAGACGACCCTCCGTGTGCATATTGTTTCACGACGAAACCACGGAAGGTCGTCCCATGTCGCTTCAGGATATCGCATCGCTTGGAAAGATGCTTGGTCAATTTCTCGCCCTCTTTTCCGATTGTTTCTGTGGCATCAAAGGACACAGGCTCTTGGCAACCTATGTTCGGGGGCTGCTCTCGGACATCGGACGCAAGAACGTCGAAACCATCGCGTTGAAACAGAACGTAGCGCCACGAACACTGCAGCGATTCCTTGGGTCGATCAAGTGGGATCATGACGAAGTGCTCAGGCGATGCCGCCAGATCATCGCCGCTGAGCATCCCGATTCCCGCGCCATCGGCGTGATTGACGAAACCGGTACCGCCAAGAGCGGAAGCCATACCGTTGGCGTCAAACGCCAGTACAACGGCAACCGGGGCAAGATCGAGAACGCAGTCGTTAACGTCGCCGCATCGTTTGCCACCAGTACGTTTCAGTGCTTGATCGCAGCGAGAATGTATCTGCCCAAGGAATGGGTCGAAGACTACCCTCGCCGAAAAAAACGCATGTCCCAGAGCACATTAAGTTTCTCACCAAGAGCCAAATCGCTTTGCAACTGATCGACCAGTCGATCGCCGACGGCATTGTCGTGAAAGCTTGGACGTTTGACGAAAACTATGGCCGAGATGGGCACTTCCTTGATGGACTTGACGAGCGAAGGCTGGCCTTCGTCGGCGAAGTCCCGCCGCAGTTTCATGTTTGGATCGGCAAACCAAAATCGCAACAAAAACCAGCACGAAACACCGTCGGTCGGCAGAAGAACTACCCCCGACTCTCGAAGCGAAATCGCGTTGGCAAGGAAGTTCGCAATCTGCACGTTTACTCACCGGCCTTTCGCCAGCAGACGCCACAACGATACCGCGTGCGAGACTCGCACAAAGGCCCCGAAGTCTGGGGCGTTCAGTGGCACACCTGCTACCGCAAGACACATGACGGCAAACTGCTAAGTAGGGCATGTACGTTAATCGTCGCAATCAACGTGCGCACCGGTGAGGTAAAATTCTTCATCAGCAACCGCGTGCCCGGCCAAGGTGGTTGGACGGTTCGTGATCTGCTGCGGATTGCGTTTGGCCGCTGGAAAGTGGAAGCTTGCTTTCGCGAGGCGAAGGAAGAGCTTGGCTGGGATCACTTTGAATGTCGTGGCTGGATCAGCGTGCATCGTCATCTGATCGTGACGATCCTAGCTCAGCTGTTCTGTGCTCGGGTTCGGCATCAACTGTGCCCATCAGAAATCGTCAGCGATGCTCAGCGACTAACGCTCGAACAAGTCCGGCGGGCTACGGATGTCGTGCTGACGTCGTTGGATCTACCGCCTCGACTGCGCCTGCAACGACACGAGACGGAACGATCACGAATTCAGTATCATCAAACCCGCAACGCCACCGCCAGCACAAGCCACCGAAAACGCTGCTACGATGAATACTCCGCGATAGGAATCGACCCTGACCGAATCAAATCAGTCGAAGAAAAGCTACCGTGAAACAGATCGACCCAAACCGAAAGTGGCGCTGTCCAGTTAGCCACCCCCTTTACACCCTTAAGAAGACAATGAACCGTATTGCAACCATTTGCGCCCTCGTGTTACTCGTCGTTAGCCTTGGTTGCCGAGGAGACAATCCCGGCACATGGACCAACGACAAGGTCTCGGCCAAGATGATGGAAAGCTTGAACTTGACGGAGATCACGTTATCGCCCGATCCGTCAGGCGGATTCAGCGGAACGGGAAAGCGTGCCGATGGCGAAACGATAACCGTGACCGTGAACCAGGATGCCGACGCG
>JABDKS010000094.1 GCA_013002105.1 Pirellulaceae bacterium
GACCGCTTACATCAGCGGCGGCCGAATCGAGCGAGAAATTAAACGAGTCGTCTTGTCGAAAATCGCGGAAACGGTCCAGCGGATCAATGATCGCAACGATCGGTGGTACGTTTTCGGCTTCGTCACCGCGGTCCTGAATGATCTGGTGCAATCGCGCCATCTGCGATTCGCTATCACGCAGTTTGACCAGTTGGACCTGCATACCTGATTTTTCGAACCACGGCATCAGTGAGGGAGAGTCGTCGGCGCGGTTGCCATCGAAGTACAGAATTTCTAGTTTGGGATGGCTTTTCGCAAACGAACTGACCGTCGACGCAATGATACCGGCTCGCGCATCGGGAGGCGTAATGATCAGCGTGTTGCGACCGGCATTGCGTGACAACTCCAGCGTGGTTGGCGGACCTATCTCGACCGACTCGCCCAACAGTCCGCGTAGCGCGGTTGTTTCCGATTCGCCTTTGATCGCGATGTCGCTAAGCGGTCCGGTCCAATGACATGGTCGGTTGCCTTCGAAAATCACCGGAGGTGTGTAGTTGGCGGCGAACTTGTCGTCACGAACGGCGATTCGTTGTAGCAGTTTTTTGTGTTCTTCGGACGACAACCATGCAACTTGAAATGGCTGATTGCCTTCGATCAAGCCACCGGCATCGTTGTAAATGGCTTCTCCAGGTCGATTGATCAGTCGAGCGGCGGTATTGTCGTCGGACAAGATCAATGCGGCATCGGCTTCGCTGCATTGCATCGCGATTCGTACCGCCATTTGTCCCAGCGTTGCCCGTGGCAGTGAATACGCACCGGCCAGCGACTGGCTGCTCAGGATCACGTGAATTCCGAATGAACGACCTTGTCGAACGAGCCGATCGAGCAACATGGAGCAATCGCTTGCCAATCGGTCATCGCGAACAAACAGTTCTTGAAATTCATCGACTACCAGAATGATTCGCGGCAATTCCTCGCCCCTGACCGATCGATAGTCGGCGATCTCTTGGACCCCGTAGCCTCTAAATTTCTCGCCGCGATCTTGCAATTCAGCGTCGAGACGTTGTAGGACGCTGCGACCAAATTCACGTTCACTTTCGATCCCGATGACGCGCGCATGCGGCATCCCACTGTCGGCATAGGGTTTGAACTCGACGCCTTTTTTGAAATCAAGCAGATAGTAGTGCAGTTGATCGGGCCGGTAGTTGTAGGCCCCGGAGGTAATGATCGAATGCAGTAGCGTGCTTTTGCCTGAACCGGTTTTGCCGGCGATCAGTACGTGTTGTCGAACGCCTTCGCCTAATCGTAGCGCGAGTGTTCGGTTGGCGCCCTGGCTACCAATAACGATGTCGATCCCGTCGGCGGTTGACCCTTCGCCCTGGGTGTCGCGGTCGAGAATGCTACGAAGCGGAATTTCGACTTTGGCTGCCGCGACCGCGGCGGTACCGATCTTGTCCACCAAGTCTTTTCGTAAAACAGCGGGTGGTGACGGCCAAGGTTCGAACGGCAGTCCCTGCAGTTCGTCCGATTGAACACTCCAGTCGCCTTCCTCGTCAATTCTCAGCCGCAGCAATTTATCGCTGTTGGGCATCGGCATATCACCGGGCCACTGTTTGGATTCGTCGGTCACGATCACGGTGAAAACGCCGCATCGTAGACCACTCTCGATCAACGCCAGCAAGTGCTTGTAACTGCTCCGCGTCAAGCCTTCGGGTAGTCCGACAGCGGCTACAACGCGGTAGGGTTCGGCCATCGACCCAGCCAGTTCGTTGTAATCTTCGACACGCTCAAATCGATCACGTAGGCTTGATTGTAGGACATCCTCGATGTGATGAGCGATTTCGGCCAAACGCTGATCGATATTCGCTTCGCTAGTCCAAACGCGATGTCCGACCAACGATGGATCGTGGTCTGCCATTGCCATAAAGCTGGTGAAGTGTTGGCCGCGACCAAGTGGGTCGATCAGCGTCAACTTGGCACGTGATCCACTGACACCAGTCATCACGCGCCACAAAACTTGGTGTGCAAGATCGATCGCGTATTCCATTTGCGATGGTGCGGCGCTGATGATGATCCCACTGTGGAGTCGACGGTGTAGAACGACAGGAAGTACCTCAGGGACCTCTGCGTCACTCATGATGGCGATGTCATCGCCGTGGCCGGCTTCGCCATTGTTTTCCTGACTGGTCGAAAGCGACTCGCGAAGTTGAGCACCCACGCAGAGTGAACCGACGGGTAGATAATCCAACTTGTTTTCACTCGTCAATTCGTTCGCTGCAATTTCCTCCCACGCAGGAAAACGTGTCCGGACGGTTTGATCGGTGGTCGCGATGCGATTCATGCTGCGGCTGACGCCTGATTTCAGTCGCTCGGCAAGTCGTGCGAGTTGTTTCCGGCGATACTCGTCGCTCGCCTTGCGCTGTTGTTGCAACTGGACATCGGTTTGCGAAAGAGTGTCGGTGATTTGAATCGCCAAAGACTCGGCTCGCGCATGCATTTCGCCGCTGATGTCTCCGTATCGCTGGAGATACCGTTCGTCGGCCTCTTTGAGCGCGTCGACCAGGGAAACACGCGAGGCTTGTTCCTCTGCTTTGATCGAACTTTCTAGCTGCTCGGTTTGTTCCTTTTGCCACTTGTCGGCGGCCGCCAAGTGCGCATCGCGGCGATCAACCAGTTCTTTCGAGACTTCTTTGGCAACGCGTTTGGAGATTGCACGTCCTGTTTCGGCGCACTCGTCGGCGGCCTGAGCGATTCGTTCGATGCGCGGATAGAGCTGTCGCGTCATCTTTTTCAGGGGCCACAACAAAATCAAATAGATCGTAAAACCCAGGACACCGGCCACCGGTACGCCAGCGGCCATCGCGATCCATGGTGACTCAGGCCCAAAGGCCAAGGCGCCAACAGCCCAAAGGACAATAAAAACGGCAACGCCGATGGGCAGATAAAAGGAGTCGACGATCTTGGACGCGGCTCCGGTCTGCATTTCGGCAACCGATGCGTTGCATTTACGTGCCAAGCGATAAATTGTGTCGGTCGTTTCTTGAACGGACTTGGGCGGAATCTCCCGCATGTTCTCTTCGGGCGACGATGGCGGCGGTACCGGCGGAAGCCCATCAAGCCGACGCACGGTCAACGCTCGGGCCCATTCCAAATCGTCTTGCATCTGTGCGAGTGATTCGTCAATCGCGGCAATTTCGGACCGTGCCTGTTCGATCGGTTGATTCTTGCGATTGTCGTATTGCTGCTGGACCGCTTGACGTCGCGCATCGACTTTGCGATCGATCGCGATCTTGCCCTCAGCAAGCTTTTTTCGGTAGATCGCCGCCAGTCGATTCAGTTCGTCGCGAGTTTTCATCGCGGTCGCTTCATACGCCGCTGTCAGCTTTTCTTCCGACTCATCCCACTCACGGAGCATATCGCGTCTTTGTCGCCGACAATCGTCGGTGGTCTCACTGCGATTCGAAGCAAGCAATTGTTCTTCGTTGCTGCGCTCGCTGGTGTGCTTTTGCATCAACAGCTTTTGCTGGTCAGCGCAAGATCGGCAGCGATCGGCTAGACCTTCCAATAATCGCTTTTGACGACGTGGGTCGAATAGACCGGTGGGATCGATGGAAGAATCTTTCATGACGATTCGGCGGCGGAGGGAGTGTCAGAATAGACCCCACACTATAGTCCATCTGAAGGCGAGTCATCGTCTAAGAGTGCACGATCTGCCTTGCGAACCGCCGCGGTGAACTCATGCAACGCCGCAGTGAATCGATTCAGGCTCGGTCCGAGTGATGCGAGATGCTCCTTTTCGAAACGCTCACAGCGGTCGTCCAGCCAGTCTTCCTTGACGTCCGCCCAGAGACGGGCAAAGTCAACAAAATCCCGACGAAATCGGTTCTCTGCATCCGTTAAGGGGCCCAGGTTGTATGCCATCGAGCGTTCTCTGTGACGAGTCCAAAAGTGGGTTTGGTTGCCTGACCCCCCCGTGATTGGGTGATCAGCCTGGTTGTTCGCTTGGCCAATGAATTCACATTGGGCGGGTCATCTAAATATTCGGCCGCCCAATTATCGAGCCGGGTACCGAATCAGCGCGATGACGGATTCGGGCCGTTTACGGATTAAATGTACGCAACATCTTGCGACCTTTATACAGATTAAACAAATCGCTTGGTTGCAGTGGTCGCAATCGCCCAGCGACGGGCTGATCGATTGTCTCCAGAGCGTCGGTCACGACCAAACACTGGGTGTTGTCGCGTACGGCGCTGAAGACCGCGGCTTGTTCATCCAACAAGAAACCCAGCAACTCCGGTTTGATCGAATCGTAGCCGAGGTGTTGTAGGTGTTGTTCCAGCGGTTCGATGGTTCGCAATTGGGCTTCGTTAAATTGATCGGCACCGACAGTGAAAATGTCGGGGTGTTCGGCGTGCCAACCGGCATAAATCGAATAGATGTCGTCCACCGGGAGATCGGCCACGTCGGCCGCCAAGGCATGCGAGGGCGGACCGGACATCCCAACGTTGCTGTAATTCCGGTCGCCAAAGTTGTATTC
>JABDKS010000497.1 GCA_013002105.1 Pirellulaceae bacterium
GATGCGGTCAATTTGGTGATCGACCAAAAAGGCGGTATTGCCGCGGTGGGTCGGGCAGCACAATTGACGTTGCCTTTGCCGATTGCTGGGATCATGAGTGCCGCCGACGGTGATTTTGTCGCGCAGCAGTATCAAGCCATCGATGAATTTGCCAAAGAAACACTTGGCAGCACGCTCACCGCGCCGTTTATGACGTTGTCATTCATGGCACTGTTGGTGATCCCGTCGCTGAAACTGAGCGATCAGGGATTGTTTGACGTCGATGCGTTTCAGTTCGCCTAATCGCCAGCGGAACAGGTTGTTTGTTGTACAAGTCTACCGCTTATTGATTTGCAGCATGCGATCGACCGCACCGAGCATCTCGGCGGTCACGGCGGCAGGGTCCTGATCAGCATTGATGACCACGGTCTGCTCGCTGCTGCGGGGCAATTGTTCTAAAAACGCTTGCCGGACCGATTCCATGTACTCGACGCCGCGTGATTCCATCCGATCCGCTGGCCCATCGAGTCGTTTGATCGCTTCACGTGCCGGCATGTCCAATACGACGGTCAGATCGGGTCGCATGCCGTCGTTGGCCAAATGACCAAGTTCCCAAAGCGTGTCGGCCGAAACATCGCCACCGATGCTTTGGTAGACGACGTTGGCCAGCAAGAAACGATCGGAAATGACCGACTTGCCCGATTGCAACGCGGGGCGAATCGTTTTTTCGATCATTTCGCATCGGCTGGCCATGAACAGCATCGCTTCGGTTCGACGGTGCATCTCCAGTTGACTATCCAGCAGAATCGCACGAAGCCGTTGACCGATCTCGGTGCTGCCAGGATCTCGTACCGTCAAAACTTCGTCACCGATACTGCTGAGATGATCGGCGAGTTTGGCAATTTGCGTCGATTTGCCGACCCCGTCGATTCCATCAAGCGTGATAAAGGTCGGCATGCGAAGCGTGCTGGGGGTCTGCGGAGGATTAGCGAGTGTCGCGTTGGTGTTGCTACACAATGTAACAAAAGCAAGCCATGATCACGTACGCAGCAATCTCGGCCGAAGGCAATCGAAGAACTACTGTCGGATCACTTGGGGTGGCGAGAAGGCGTCGGGGCGACCTCCGATCGGCATGTGGTTGTAATCGACGACGACCCAGCGACCGGCGGTGTTTTTTTCGAACGTCAACAACACTCGACGAGGCACACGCATGTTTTGGAATTGTCCTCGCTTGTCGCTGGCGTTCACCGATGCGGTCATGTCGACATCCGCTTGGGGCGGTCTGCTATTGGGATCAATATTGATGGAAACCCCGCTGACTTTCACACGATCAAACACATATTTCGGCAACTCGGCCAGGGCCTGTTGTCGCGTTTCTTTGTCGCCAATGAATTCCACAGCCAGTTCATGATCATTGGCCTCGACCGCCGCAGCGGTCGCGACAATCGCTGCTTCGATCTGCTCGCGATCGGTTTCCCACTCGCCAGCGATAACCCAGATCACGGGAATCATCAGTGCCATCAAGAAACCCGCTGCGGCGAGTGGCTTTTTGCCGCTTTGCAACCAGCCGTACAACAGCGCCGCGGCGACGAGACCAACCATGAGCGAGGTTAATAGAGGCTGTTCGGCAAGGAGGTCGGTCATCGTTGGCCCCGCGTGATGCGCAAAAAAGATGTTAGCCTGAAAGGCATTACACCGCTCAGGCTAACAAGGTTCGTTTTGATTGCGTGAAAATCAGCTTCCGTGACGCGGTGACGTAAAGGCTCGTAGGCCGATTACGCCGACAGCAGCCCCCGCAAACGGTTACTTTTTGGCAAAAAGTGGGCCACCGTACAGGGCACCGTCACCCAGCATTTCTTCGATGCGGAGCAATTGATTGTACTTTGCCATGCGGTCGCTACGGCTGGCCGAACCGGTTTTGATCTGACCGGTGCTTAACGCGACCGCCAAGTCAGCGATCGTTGCGTCTTCGGTTTCACCACTTCGGTGACTCGTCACGGCGGTGTAGTTATTGCGACCGGCCAATTGGATCGAATCAATCGTCTCGGTCAGCGTACCGATCTGGTTGACCTTGATCAAAATGCTGTTGGCGATTCCTTCGTCGATTCCACGTTGGAGTCGCTCGACGTTGGTAACGAACAAATCGTCGCCGACCAATTGAACCTTGTCGCCAACGCGATCGGTTAGTTTCTTCCAAGTGTCCCAGTCGTCTTCGTCGCAGCCGTCTTCGATACTGCAGATCGGGTACTTGTCGCACCAGGCGGCCAAGAAATCGACCATTTCGTCACCGCTGAGCTGCTTGCCGTCGATCGAGTACTTTTTGGTTTTGGAATCGTAGAATTCAGTGGATGCGGCGTCCAATGCGATCCAGATTTGTTCGCCTGCTTTGTAGCCAGCCTTATCGATCGCTTCCATGATCACATCGAGGGCTTCTTGATTGCTCTTTAAATCCGGAGCAAAACCACCTTCGTCACCGACGGCCGTGTTATAGCCTTTGTCGCTGAGCACTTTTTTCAGGTTGTGGAAAACTTCCGTACCGGCACGCAGTGCGTCGCTGAATCGTTCGAAGCCCAATGGCATGACCATGAACTCTTGAATGTCGACGGAGTTGTCCGCGTGTTCGCCGCCATTGATGATGTTCATCATCGGTGCTGGCAACAGTCGTGCGCCGGCGCCACCGAGGTAGCGGTAGAGCGGTTGGCCGGTCGACTGTGCCGCGGCATGAGCGGTTGCCAGTGAAACTCCCAGAATCGCGTTCGCACCGAGATTCTTTTTGTTCGGCGTGCCGTCCAAGGCGAGCATGGCGCCATCGATACCGGCCTGGTCGGTGGCGTCTTTTCCGATCAAAGCTTCCGCGATTTTTTCGTTCACATTGTCGACGGCAGTCTTGACGCCTTTGCCCATGTACATCGACTTGTCGCCGTCACGCAATTCCCATGCTTCGTGTGCTCCCGTGCTGGCACCGCTGGGAACGGCGGCGCGACCAAAGGCTCCATCGTTCAAGTAGACGTCGCATTCGACGGTGGGATTGCCGCGGCTGTCAAAAATCTGTCGCGCTTGGATGCCTTCAATCTGCGTCATCGGAGCCCTCAAGTGGATTGGTTGGAAGTTTACGTGGTGGAAAACAAAGGTCAGATAGCGGCCGCGGCAGCAAATATAAATGCCTGCCGCGTTGTGCGTTGGACGAGCATTCTGTCCAATGGGCATTCTGTCCAATCGATGGCCAAGTGACTAGACGCCTGAGCCAAACCCCTCGCTCAAACGCTGGCATCGTCACCGCTGGACGCATTTTTTGTCTTTCCTGCTTCCCTTAGTTTGAACCCGTTGCCAAGCTTGATGTTCACCGGACTCGTCGAAACGATGGGCAAAGTTGTCGACATAATCGATCAGCCCCCTGGCAAACGATTCAGCGTCGATGCGGGAATCGTTTCGCAGGGTGCTCAGATCGGTGACAGCATTTGCATCAATGGCTGCTGTTTGACAGTCGTCGGTATCGACGAGGCCAAGTTGGATTTCGAAGCGGGTGAAGAGACGTTGTCGCGAACCAATTTGGGCCGGTTGGCTGTTGGGTCCGCCGTGAACTTGGAGCGATCATTGGCTGTCGGCGATCGCCTGGGTGGTCATTACGTCACCGGACACATCGACGATTTGGGAACGCTCACAGAAATTCGCGACGATCCTCCTTGGGCGCATTTGCGATTTCAAATGCCCCGTCGTCTGGCAGCCCAAGTGGCGGCCAAGGGCAGCATCGCGATCGACGGAATTAGTTTGACCGTTGTCGACGCGGACACCGATTCCTTCAGCGTGGCGTTGATTCCACATACGCTGGAGGTGACGACACTGGGCCGCTGCAAAGTGGGTGATGCGGTGAATCTGGAGACCGATGTGTTGGCCAAATACGTGCAGCGGTCCATGGAGTTTGCCAATCCATCATGACCGATCACCATTTCAACGAGCCGCGGCAAACCGCGTCGTACCTCTCCAAACGTCTTGCCGCCGCGGGTCTGCGGCCGGTTTCGCGTTTCGGCCAGAATTTTTTGATCGATTTGAATCTGATCGATCTGATTGCCCGATCGGCTGAACTGCGTCCCAACGATGTCGTGTTGGAGATTGGCACGGGAGTGGGATCGCTAACGACTCGATTGGCCAATGCCGCCGGAGCGGTGTTGACGGTCGAGATCGACCAGAATTTGCATCGCTTGGCGAGTGAGGAGTTGGATGGACGTCCCAATGTCAAGTTGATTCATGGTGACGCGTTGAAGAACAAAAACACGCTGCGCCCGGACATCATGGAACAAATTCGCGATGCGTTGTCGCGAATCGGTGATGACGCTCGTTTTTTGTTGGTGGCGAATTTGCCGTACAACGTGGCGACGCCCATCATCAGCAATCTGCTGCATGAGTCGCCCTCGCCCGCTGCGATGGTCGTAACGATTCAAAAAGAATTAGCAGACCGCATGATCGCTACGCCGCGGACAAAGGATTACAGCGCCTTGAGTGTTTGGATTCAGTCACTGTGCCGCTG
>JABDKS010000150.1 GCA_013002105.1 Pirellulaceae bacterium
CCCGTCACACTCGCTAAAGCTCGGTGCCGACCCTCCCACGAACAAGTCTCTATTACATGGATGACTAAGCGCGTGGGAGGGTGAATTAAAAAAGCTATCAATCAGCAGACTTGTGGGTAAAGACAAGATAGGAACCGGCCCTACGGCTGCGATCACTCAATGCGACCACGCAAGTGCAACCCAAATTGGTTCAGCGCTGGTGGTGGGATGCCCGGTAGGATCTTGTCTTTGCAAATCTGTTATGTGAACTGTTCGCGCCGGTTCGAATCCGGGCAGCCGTCGCGCAATCGGCTGGTAGGATCCGGTCCTACGGCCATTACGAATCGATATCGGTCCAGTCGCCGTTGCAGAGACGTTGCTGCGGGCCGAAGCGGGCTTTGTAATTTAGATGCGGATTCTCGGCGACGTACATTCCCAGGTAGACAAACTGCCGCTGGGAGTCTTGAGCCCACTGAATTTGTTTCAGAATCGCGTACGTCCCCAAGCTGTAACGGCTCGCGTTGGGATCAAAGTGCGTGTAGACCGCTGAGATGCTGATCTTTCCGACGTCGACGATCGCGACCGCGACGAGCTGATCGTCTTTGCGAATCACCAGTTCCATGGTGTCGCAACAGGTTTCTTCTAAAAATGCGCTGTAGTTACGCGCATCGATGGGTTCACTCGTTCCCAGATTGCGATGTCCGCGATGGCGATTGAACATGTCCACGCGGGCAATATCGACGGTCGGTTTTCCCCAATGACAGGTCAGTTCGCGATCGCCACGGTTCAGGACGCGACGCATCGACGTTGTCAGACGAAATGTTTCAAGGGGTATTCGTGTCGGTTTGCACTCGGTACACGAGGGGCATTGCGTGCGGTAGACAAAGTCACCGCTGCGCCGATAACCCATCGCAAGCAACTGATCGGTGATCGCCGGTGTCACATCGCCAACGGGCAACCGCAACGGCATTCGAGCCGTGTTGCCATCGATATAGGGGCAGGGTTGCAGCTGATCCTGGACGACGACCAACTTGCATTCGCCGTAGCCGGGACGAATTTGATTTTCCGGGTGACTCATAAAATTCGCCAAAGAGAACGATGTCTTTTATCTTACGCATTGTGCCGTTGATACGATGCGGATTTCGATCAATTTCCCCTGCAGATCCCTGCCACCGCGACGTAAAAACCAGCGTTTCGCGGAAAATCGGGTATCCGGGATCCAGCGTTCGACCAAGATTGGACGGTACAGTTGGTCCGGTCGTAGATCAGGTTTCGCCAGCCAGGTTCGCATCGCGCGACAGCGATGTTGCCACCGCGTGGCAATAACTTGGTGCGATATCGACGGCAAACTCGAGACCGTCCGTGGTGGTCGAGGTACTTGGTCAACGCCGGTGACTAGGTGCTGGCGGAGACTCCCGTGGTTTACCCATCGGTCATTGTCGCTTTCTCGCAGGGCCGGTTCCCGCTGGGGAATTGCGCAGGGGCGCCGGTCAATACAAGGAACCGGCCCTACCGTTGGCGAAACATTTTCTGCTGGATGAAACACCAGCTGGTCGGTCAGGTGCACCGACCCCACGTCACCGATTGTGATCCGCAGCGGTGCCAGCCGATTTAGCGCGCACAAATACTGCCTATAAAAAAATCCGGCAAGCTGGTTGGCTTGCCGGATGGGCGTTGTTATCGAATGTTTGACCCTGTGATCAGTCCCACCACCATTGACCTTCGGCCAAATTCGATGGGCCAGCCGATTGCTTGACCTGATTATTTTCGCCGCTGGTGTCGACGGTCAGGTTTTCTTTGTTCAGCGCCAATCGTGGTTGCATGTGAACACCTCCGCCAAGTGGCGTCATCAGCGTGTTGCCTCGCCAGATGGCGTTGACCGCGGTTTCGACCTGTTGAGGAGCCGTGTAGGTTTGCACCGAAACTTGTGATTCATCACCCAGAACCGGCATGTTCCAATCGGCCTGCGTGTAGAAATCCTGCTGTTGGATGTAAGCCGCGGCGATCGCGACGTCGACCAACTGGCGTAGCTCGGCATAGATCCGAACGCGATCGGCGATCATTGTGAATTTGTCGGTAAAGTCTTGGCAGAAGGCTTGGCTCGCTTTGTTCACTCGACCGTTGGCGACTCGGCGTCCACCGCCGGCGACGCGCTCATTCGCTCCGACCAACTGCACACCGCGTTCCTTGATTTTCATCGCCAATCCGTCTTCACTCACGGCGATCCCGTCATAGCGAGGTTGAAAATACCAGCGTTCCATCGCATTGGCAGCGACCGAATGGGGATTGGCGCGATCGACGTAGCTTTGCATCCGAATCGGTAATCGTTCGAGCCCAATGCCGATCAGTTTCATCCGATAATCGGCTTCGACCAGTACTCGCGCAAAGTGCGTCGATTCGGGAATGCCCTTGATCGAAACGGTCTGCAATCCGAGATTGTCCTTCAATCCTCTGGCTAGTCGATTGGCGTCGCTGGGCTGCACGCGACCACGCACAGATGCCAAGAACTGCTGCATCCTTGCGAGGCCTTCCTGGGTGGGGTCGATCGAAACGCTGATCACCGACGTGGCTTTTTGACCGGGTGCGTAAGCTCGCATCGCGGTCACCAGGTCTTCCAGTAGAACAACGGGGCGACCCGATCGGATTCCGACCAGTCGTTCGGTGGGATCGGCAACAAAGCCCTCGGCGGGTCCGGCGATCACGATGTCGTTGGTGTCTGGGTAGAAAAAGACGTATTGAACGGATGTCAGCCCGGCCAAACCACGAATTTCTTCGCTCAGCGGTTCGCCCGCTTTGTTGTGGGCGTCCACGACCGCTTCGAGTCGATTGAGCGAAACCTTGCGCAGTTCGCTCGAATGCATCACGTGGTTGTCGGCATGCTGTCTGGCGG
>JABDKS010000161.1 GCA_013002105.1 Pirellulaceae bacterium
CACTAGCAGGCTGATCGAGAAGCGCCAGCGGGGAAGCCTTTTTTCGCTTCGCTTGCGCACAATTCGCGTTGGTGGCGCACAACTGGTGGGATGCGCCAGGACAGGTCCTGGCCTACGATCTGTCTCGATGCGGCTAACAGGGTAGGGCCGGTTCCCACCTTGTCTTTACCCACAAGTCGGCTGATTGATAGCCTCTTTAATTCACCCTCCCACGCGCTAAATCATCCATGCAATAGAGACTTTTTCGTGGGAGGGTCGGCACCGAGCTTTAGCGAGTGTGACGGGGAGGGCGATCAACGTCTTCTGTTCGCCCTCCCCGTCGGCTCGCTTAGGCTCACCACCGACCCTCCCGCGACAGCGTGTTTTCCAATGGAAAGTCATATGCGCGGGAGGGTAAAGTGTTGATTGCAAAAGCCGACTTGTGGGTAAAGACAAGGTGGGAACCGGCCCTACGACTACGACTGCTGCGTCTATTTCGCTTTCGAAGATTGCCGAGAACCTCCGTTGTGGCGAGAGCATTTTGATGCTGTTGCATCAGTGGCGCGTAGAAACGGCGGCGTCAGTTATTCTTGTGGGACGACGGAGTCGGCTAGCGGCGCTGCAACGTGCTCGGTTGCAAGGTGCTTTAGCGCTGGCACCTGCCGTTTGGACGGCTCGACGACGTAACCCAACGGTGCCAAATCCCTGCCAAGTCGCCGCGAAAGCTTCATGTTGTCACCCGCAAACGTCGATTCGATCAACGCTTTGGATTCGTAGTTCAACAAGCTGCTCTTTTCTAGCTTCAACACCTTCGAAATCACGTAGTGGTCGATCACGCGAACCATATTGCACGCGAACTTGTAGACCGGTTTGGGCACCCAAAACTTCTGTGTCTCGCGGCCGCGACCTGCTCGCACCAGCACCAGATTCAGCATACGTGTGAAGTGCATCGCCAACACCGACAAACCGATTCGCCTGGCTTTGAAGGTATCCTTGTAGTCGAACGGCGGTAGCTGCAAAAACTCGTTCAGCCGGTCGATCTCTCCACTCTGGTCGCGTCGCAGATCCTCCAACAATAGAACCAGAACGCGATCACCGAAAAACTCTTGTGCTGTTTCGATGATCTCATCGTAGTAGACACAGTAGTAATTCTCGTCCTCACTTGTCGTGCTCAGCAGCTCCTTAACAAACGCATTGATCTTCTTGGTGCCACCGGCAAGCACGTACTGCGAATAGGTGGAAAGGATCATATCCGTGCGGTTGCGGATAATGAACAGAAGTTTCGCGCGGGGACTTAGTTCGTGCAATCGCTTTAAGACGGTCTTTGTGTCTTGACGTCGAACGGCGCGAACACCCAAGGCCGGATGAATCACTGGCAGGATCAGGTGCTCGTCGCTTTCGACCACCAATTGATCGTCCCGCGCATCGTCAAACCGAGCGAGATAGGAATGCTCCGATTCAGTCAAGTCCGACGATTGGTTCAATGGCGAGATAAACTCGCTCTTGAACACCATGAAAACGTCATCGCGCTGTTGAAAAACTGACTGCAAAAACGTGGAGGCGCATTTGGCGAAACCAGCGTGAAAGAGGTCAGGGACAGGCATGTCGTATTCGAGTCTTCGCGGACGTCACGGTAAAGCGAGAACCGATTGTAATCACAATCATCGACCACGGACAGGAACAGCTTTACGAGCCACAAGATACCAGGCGGACTAAGCGTGGAGCCGGACGCAATCACGCAAAGAGAGCCTAATTGTGACGCCCCATTGCACCGAAGTAACCCTTCCATGCTAAGTCCAACGTGTCGTCATTTAGATCAACAGGCCGCTGGCGTAATCGCGAGATATCCAGCACGCGTTCAAGCAAATCGCGTGGTTCGCTGGCGCGTAGATCACGGTTTTCTTGTTCGTAGCGATTCAATATCGAATCAATCATGCCAGGGGGGACAACGATCGACTGATCGTCGGCATAGGCTTGGAAGATCTGTGCGTACTGTTGTTGGGTGGGAGACGCTAAGTGCAGCCGATAGCCCATGCGTCGCAAGAAGGCTGGGTCGGAGACTTCTGATACCTGCAGATTCGTCGCGACAATCAAAAACAGCTCGAACGGAACAACGATTTTTTGCCCACTATGTAACGATAGATGATCGATGCGATGCTCCAAGGGAATGATCCAGCGATTGAGCAGTTGGTGAGGATCGATGCGTTGTCGACCAAAATCGTCGATTAGAAAGAGCCCGCCGTTTGCTTTTAAGTGAGGTGGCGCTTCGTAAAAACGCAAGGAAGGACTGTAGGACAGATCCAGTTCCTCCATCGTCATTTCACCACCGGCGACCATCATCGGTCGCTGGATCAACATCCAGCGCTGGTCAATCTTCGTTGACAAATCATCTGGAACGTCGACTAAATGGTGACAATGGGAATCATAGAGGCGGATCACGGTGTCGCCGACCGACAAGCAGTGGGGCAGCCAGATCGAATCGCCCATCACCTGGTGCAGCGCGCGTCCGAGCGTCGTCTTACCATTTCCCGGAGGTCCAAACAAAAACAGACTTCTTGCCGACGCCGCGGCCAAGGAAGCGATTTCGACGGTATCATCGGGGACGACTAAACTTCCGAGCGCTTCGCGTACGGATGCCGACGTAATCGACGGACGATTTTGCATCGCATGCGTCAACATCGCGCAATAAGATTCCAGCGAAACCGGGGCAGGCCCGATGTAGCCGCATATCTCCATCAATCGACGTGCGTGCTCGCGTCCCAAATTCGTAATCGTGTACCGGTAACAATAGGGGCCATCTTGGCCCAATACTTCGACCAGTTTTTCTTGCTTCAATTCCCAGAAGATTTTCTCTGTCAAATGCAGTGGCAATCGCAATTGTGCAACTGCCCATGCCGTATCGAACTGCGACACCGTTGCAGCAAGCTTACATGCCAAGTCGGTCAAGACACGACTGGGAACGCCAGCGTCTTGCATCGTCATCAACGCTGCCGGCGCATCGCCTATCGACGTCTCGATCAACGGCGGCAGATTCGGCAGGTCACTCGGGACCGCCGTCTGGCTTGAAAGTGTCTGAGCAACGGGAGCATTCATTCGATTAATATCAACGGTGTGAACACGGTTGTATCTGGGCCAGGTGGGTCGCCCGTGTCTGGGATTCCAGTTCCGTCGATGTGAGGCGCCATCTGAATCCAGATGTGTTTGTTATCAAAATTTCCAGTCAACCGTGCAAACATCACGCGTATGCCGACAAATTCAGTCAGCGTATAAGTCACTGTATTGCCGGGGCCTGCGACCACGTCATGATCGTATAGAGTAATGGCGCGTGACTGACCGATGATCTCATTCATCGCTTGTTCGATTGGCCCACCGCTTAGTCCGGTATCACCGTTGACTTCTGCTTCGATATTTTCATCAGGATTAAGGACTAATTGTCCATCGGTCAGGATATTTTGCGACTCCATGGCCACGTAGTCCGAATAAGTCAGACCATAGAGTATTTGATCGCGAATCGCAGAGGCGGCGTTGTCGGTATCACCCAAATCGATCGTTCCCGCGTTTCCAGCCGTGATGGCACCTCCAAGCGGCGCCGGGTACAAATCGACCTCCAGCCATCCGTCGGGTGTCGGATCGCCTTCGCCGCCGGAAACCGGTCCCGTTTCGTTCGGGTTCCCCGGGTCGTCATAGTAAAAATTGTCAAAGATGTCCTGTTCCCAGATTGGATTCCCGTCGGCGTCATACAGTAGGTCGCCCTGGTTGTCATAGGCATGCCGATGAAACATCGGTTCAGCAGGTCCACCGTCGGCAGGCTGATGCATTGGGTAGTTTGGATCACCTGGCGTGTAGGTCGGTGGGATAACTTGAGTGGTTCCGTCAGCATTGCGATACCAATCCTGCGCGTCTTCCAAACGTCGCCAGACACGCTGTTTAAACGCAAACGGCATGACGCCGGATGCTTCGCCTTCGTCGTTGACATCGAATCCTTTGGCTGGAAAGATCGCGGCGGCCGAAATCGTGCTAAGCGAGGATTCGTCGTTGCCAAGAACACGTGCAAAGAATAGTGGGACGCGTTGATCGCCCGCCGTGCTGCCATCTTGATCGCGGCGCGCGGTGACACGAACCATGTTGTAGGGAGATGTCCCGATCGATTGCACCCAACTCCCGCCGCTTGGATCAAAGATCGCCTGACCGAACTGAATATCGCGGCTGTCGTTGATATAAACTGCATCCAAGTCAGCGGCGCGATTCGCCGCCGCAAAGGCAACGGCGACCGGCCGCGCGGCGGATTCAACTTCAGCCGGCGTCTTGGTAGCGAACCGTCCCAATCCGGGCATCAGCTCGGTGCCACCGGCCAATGCCGAACTGTCGCTTGCCGCCTGCATCTGTGTCTTACCCAACATCAGATAGCCCAAGTCAATCGCCAGCGCCGTAAATCCGATGATGACCAACAACACGATCGCCATAATGATTGCTACGCCGCCGTTACGTTTGCTCGAAACGTTACGCTTGCTCGGGGCGTTACGTTTGCTGGGGGCGGTACGTTTGCTGGGGGCCTGAGGGTTGTTGCAGTACGACGCCTGTCGGACCCAAGCTCGCTTTGTTAAATCAGCCATTATTCTTTCCTCATGTTCACGCGTGCAATGAACGTTCTGTCGGGCGAGATCAGATTCATCACGCCGTAAGAAACGTCGCTGTAAGGAACCGAAACGGCAACTTGAATTTCGGCATGGGCCGGCGCTGATGACAGGTCGCCAGGCGATCCATTGACTTGAATTGTTTGTGTGTATCCGGTGATCGACGCTGAATCTAAATATCCGGTGACTCGATCCTGGACTTGTTGATTGGTCGCACCCGGAATGACCGCGCGACGAGCGCCTTCGCGCGCGGCGTTCGTGATCACCTGATTGACCATGATGGCGCGTCCCATTTCGATAATCCCAAACACCAGCAGGATCAGGAGCCCTAGCACAAGCGCCATTTCAAGCGCTGCAGCCCCACGGCGATGGCGAGCATCCTGAACCGACAGTTTTGAATCTCTCATGCCTATCTCACTTTATGTCCGCCGTGTGTCACGAAGCAGGAACACGCCCATCACGACGATCATTCCCGCCAACAATATCAACCGCTGATTGGTGGAACTCTGCACCGCCGCAAACCAGAGCTGCGCTCGGAGTCCATCCACATATTGCCACGCTGCTGATAATCGTTCGCCCGCCTCAAAGTTCGCTAAACCGCCGGGCGAGCTAACTTCTATCATGGTTACCGCGACTGAGATCGCAATCAAAACGCCAACTGATCGGGTCAGAATCGCTGAATGGACGAAGTGACGTGGCATCAACTTGCCGCGAACTTCACGGACTTCCTCGTCCAGAATGCGAAGAATTCGCTTGTCGCATTGCCTTAAGCTGTCCAGATTCACCCACGGCCGAATACATCGATAAAGCGATAATCGTAGGTCTTCCACCGGCGTCGGGTCGCCTTGAACACTGGCCCCAAAGTGACCGAGGACATCCTGGTAGAGGCGTGCGTACTTATCTTCGGTCATTCCGATCGGCGGACGATTATGGCGTCGCATGCTATGAACAACGCGGAGCCAATGATCCAGGCACTGCCAACCATCTCGATCGATTGTGGGTTGTGTACCAG
>JABDKS010000162.1 GCA_013002105.1 Pirellulaceae bacterium
GTCGTACCTCCGGAATGACTTTGCAGACACCCGCATCGGCTGACTTGAATCCCGCATCCAAAACAAACTCCGACGCGATCAGCCTGCCTGCGGATCAACCAGAGTTAGCGATGCAGGGATACTGCCCGGTCACGGTGATCAAACAAGATCGCTGGGTCGAGGGCAATCCAAAGCTGGGTGTCATTCACTTGGGCAAACTGTATTTGTTCGCTGACACCGACGCCATGCAAACTTTCCTGGCCGATCCCGTACCCTACACGCCCATCCTGAACGAAATCGACGTCGTGCGATTCTTCGAAGAACGCAAAATTGTCAAAGGAAAACGCGAATGGGGTTTGAAAGATCCAACCCACAATCGAATGTTTTTCTTTGCCGACGAAGCAGCAATGAATCACTTCTGGAATGAATACGAGCGTTACACCGACGCGTCGATCGAAGTGATGGAGCAGGCCGTTCGCGAAGCCAACCCCGGCACCTGATTTTGCGGGAACCGACCGCGAGAGAGAACGTCAGAATCAGCACTCAGCCCGGCAGATCCAACCGATTCGCCGGGCTGATTTTGTGTTGGATCACGTAGCGAATCGCTCAACACACGCGTCAAAACTCAGATTATCTGTCGTTCAGATCATCTTCCAGTGCCGAGTGCTGTGTTTGCGTCGCGTACGAAGGCCGAGTGCCGCTGAAGATTGCCAAACCTGAAGCAAATGCAGCGACGGCGACCGCCACCCAAATGCCTCGAGCCGCCGGTTTGCCAAATCGGCTGGCAACCGCCGAGATCGTCCTGAGCCGATAGGGTGCATCCCAGGGTCCGGCCGAAATGACTAGTGCAACGATTGCAAATATGATTGCCAACGCACCGACCAATAGTTCATCGTAACTACTCACACCGACTCCTCACTCCACATCGTTCTGCGGCTTCTGTGCACATGCCGCCGTCTATTCTAAATCGCGTCGCTCAATATCGTGGCCAAAACCACGCCCCATTTCGGTGGATGCCGCGGCTGGATGCTCCCGCACGATGCACGGATCCAAGGGGCACAGTTTGAAAGATCGCAGCTTCAAGGATCACAGCTTCAATGGCCGCTGCAATCAACAGGGAACAATCAATCCAGCGCGTCCAATCCAGCGCGTCGGTCGCTATGTCATTGCGAAGTCATTGCGAAAATGCTCTAAGCTTCTTTGATTTTGAAGTGGGTCTATCGTAGGCCAGGACCTGTCCTGGCAAAGTCGCGACAAGCCTTGGCCGACAAAAAGTCGACACATTCTCTAGACGTCGCTTTGACGCATTCGCCGCCGGATCGCGCGAATTTGCAACCGCGCACTTTCGATGTCGGGACAGATTTGCAAGCACCGCTCCAACGCGTTAATCGCTCCTCCATAATCCTCCAGCAAAACACGGCAACGGGCCAAGCCTTGCCACGCAGGATAATGATATCGACAGTGCCATAAGCAAGCGGAATAGGCTGCTTCGGCCTGATAATGATTTTCTAGACCGTGCCAGCAAATCGCCAACTGATGATGGGCCTCGGCATAAAACGGCGCTTGATCGACCAAGATCATGGTCGGTGCCAGGGCCGCGGCATGTTCGCCACCATCGTTGAGGTGCATGACTTTCAACAATTGCTGGTGATGCAACGGTGCTGCATCACGCACCAGCAATGCTCGAAAGGAATCGTCTGCCGCCAATCGCACGCCACGATCCGAATCCGCAAGGGATCGGCCAAGCGGTTCGATCGAACATCGATCCCCCAGCATCCCCAACGCCAATGCCGACGCGCGACGCATCTCGACATCGGCTCGCCCCAACAGAGTGGCCAAAGTGGACCGACAGTAGTACTCGTCGACTTCGGCCGCAAAACGGGGCGAGTCGGCTGACGCCAGAAAACGGCGATAGGCCGCTGCGAGTCGAGTTGTCCGAACCAGAGGTGAAGTCACAGTTTCGTCCGTCGTGTGGTGAAGTTCGCCGTGTGAACCGCGTGCATACTATGCAAATTGCAAGACCCGGCAACCGTAGTCGTATCCGTTGATGCGAGATAACTTCGCCACCAAACCAACCATTGTTCCGATGTCACCAACCGACCAACGCCGGCTGCGATCTACTTTTCCCTCGATTTTTAGTGCTTCAGCGAGTCTAATTACGATAGTGGGCAACGGCAACCAACCGCTGATTACCAGCGTCGATTCGACCCGAAAGTTTTCAGCAGACACTCGCGAACATTGCCCGTATTCCCCGAGGCTCCACCGCGAGCTGCCAATACCAGGTGCCGCGTCACAGCGGACCAACAACTCTCTTATCCATACTCCTGCAGGCCCAAATGGCTCGCCCAACTCTCCCAACCCGATCAGTTCAACGATCCTTGTGCTGTGGCCTCGCGCTGCTGTCATTGACCCTCGGGCAACCTCCCTCGGCCCGCGGCGACGATTTCCTGTCGGACGAGCCTTTTTTTCGTCAGCTTGCTGCACCGATGACCTTGGTCATTGATGGCAAACCATTTCGCGAAACGATCCAGCAGATTGCCGAACAGGCCAATGTGAATGTTTGGATCGATCGGCAAGTCGATCCCACCACACCGGTCGCAGCAGGACAGTTGGGCCCCACCGCGTATGAATCTTTTCAGCAAGTCGCTGCCCAGCGTGATTGCGTGGTGATGGCCGCAGCCAACATCGTATTGATTGGCCGCCCCGGTTGGGTCGACATGACTGCCGCGTCAATCCTACCGAGCGTCCGGACGCTCGCGCGCGTGGATATTCGCTGGGACCTGCTGACGACGCCATCCGAAGCACTCGCGATCACCACCGGCACGGAGGCTGCCGAATTACCCGCGTTGCCGCACGACTTGTGGCCCGCTGTCCACTGGCAGCAACTGTCACGACCCGTCGCGACCAATCTGGTTTTGTCGCAATTCAATCGCCGCACCCAAGAAACTCAGACCGTGCGAACATTGGAGATCGTTCCAGCCGTTGACGCGAAACCCGTCACGCGGCGGTATACGACGGATGAAAAACTGAAACCGTTGATCGCTCAGATCGACCCGACCGCACAGATCAAAACGCTGAAGTCGGCGACCGCCGTGACCGCGACCGCAAAATCGCACCGTTTGATCAGCGCCAAGTTACTGAAACAGGCAGCCGCGAAGGTGGGGGCCGGCAACAAAACTGACGATCGAACGTTCTCGCTGAAATTGGTCAACAAAATGGCGGGCGCTGCGATCACTCAGTTCGCACAGGCATCGAATCAGAAATGCGAGATCCGCCCGGACGCGACGCAGGCGTGCTCGCAATTGATCTCGTTGGACGCCAACAACAAAACGCTTAACGAGTTGATGGAACTGGTGGCTGCCCAAGCAGGTGTTTCCCTAACGTTCGACGACGGCACCGTCGTCGTCACCGCTGCGCCACCTGCAAAGTAATCCACCTAGTGGATCAGCTAACCAAAAATGTCGCGTCAACAGGTAGGGCCGGTTCCCACCTTGTCTTTACCCACAAGTCGGCTTTTGCAATCAACACTTTACCCTCCCGCGCGTATGACTTTCCATTGGAAAACACGCTGTCGCGGGAGGGTCGGTGGTGAGCCTAAGCGAGCC
>JABDKS010000167.1 GCA_013002105.1 Pirellulaceae bacterium
CTGACCACCGGCTAACTCAACGAATTGCTTGAAAACGATGTTTTCGCGGTCGCCACCACCGACGATGACCAAGGTGCCTGTTGCGGGACCGGTCGTTTCGGCGGCTTTGATTGTTTGCGGCGTCGTAAACAGGACCGCCAGGTATAGCGATGCGACCCAGCGGCAACAGACAAATAGTTCTGACATGATTCATCCCGACGTTGATGGGTGACCAACTGGTTTGCCTTAGCTCAGTTGCTGGTAATCGATCTTGCGCGTGCAGTCCAACTCGCTGGTGACCGGTGGCATTGGGTATTTCAATCCAGTCGCACAGTTGAACAACACGACCGATTCATCCGCGGAGATGCGTCCGCTTGCCAGTTCCTGCTGGTACGCGGCCAGCGTCGCGGCGCCTTCCGGACAAAGCAACACACCTTCCTCGGTCGCGGCCTGCTGCCCTGCGGTAAGAATCGCTTGATCCTCTACAGCGGTTGCGAAGCCATTGCTTTCGCGCACCGCGCGAAGGATCAAAAAGTCTCCGATCGCGGCCGGCACCCGGATCCCGGCCGCCACGGTGTGCGCATCTTTCCACAACGTCGCGTGTTCCTGACCTTCGTCGTACGCGCGGACAATTGGCGCGCATCCGGTAGCCTGGACCGCCACCATCCGCGGTAACGGATCGTTCATCCACCCCATCTGCTTCAGTTCGTTAAACGCTTTCCACATCCCGATCAGTCCGGTACCCCCACCGGTCGGATACATGATCACCGACGGCGATTTCCAATCAAATTGTTCTGCCAGTTCCAAACCCATCGTTTTTTTGCCTTCGATCCGGTAAGGCTCCTTCAAAGTTGAAAAGTCAAACCAGTTCATCTCTGCGGTTCCCTCGCCGACGATTCGACCGCAATCGTTGATCAGGCCGTTTACACGCCAGACGTTTGCGCCTTGCGCCGCGATCTCGCGAACATTGATCTCGGGCGTGTCGGCGGGACACAAGACATAAGACTGGATTTGAGCCCGCGATGCGTAGGCAGCCAGCGCCGCGCCGGCATTTCCGTTGGTTGGCATCGCGACTTTGGTGACACCCAGTTCTTTGGCCATCGATATCGCCAGACAGATTCCGCGGGCCTTGAACGATCCAGTCGGCAGCCGTCCTTCATCTTTGACCAACAGTTCGCCACTGCCGCGCTGCAATTGTGGCAGCGGAATCAAAGGGGTCATCGTCTCGCCCAGGCTGACAATGTTTTCGCATTGTCGAACTGGTAAGAATTCACGGTAGCGCCATAAATCCGCCGGCCGTTTACGCAGATCGTCCTTACAGATCGATCCACCAAGTTTCGGCAAATCGTAACGCACCAAGAGTGGTTTGCCAGCTTTGGAAAGCCCGTGCAATTGATCCGCAGGATACCGGTCACCGTGCAGCCCGCATTCCAAATGACTGACAAAGGTTGGGCGTTGAGCGGTTGTATTGTTCACGGTGGCGATTCATTCAGTGTGCAGATCAGTCAACTAAAACTGTGGCAATTTAGCATCCGTTGCGACTTTCGGTGAAAGATTTTCCCTGGCGGACCGCCCATTTTGAGTTGATTTAGCCGTCGTGTTGTCCATTAACACGACGACTTCGGCAAACGAAAAGTGTTGATATAATCGGCAATCCGTCGAGTCGATGTGTTAGCAAGGTTAGTGAGAGAGTTCATGGATCAGTCAAGTTTGTTGGTTGCTGCGATGGCAGAGGAATGCCGGCGGATCATTCAGCAGTGGCCGGATGAGGATTCGAGTATGCCGAAGTCGCTTCGCCGACCGCACCTGGAGCGGATGTGTGAGCGAATCGAAAAGCATTCGGATGATTGGCCGGCCACCAGGCTTCACCGCTGGATCGGATATATCCAATGTGCATTGATCGCCAATCGAGTGATCGATCTTCCTGAAGCGAAACGAATGTTCGACCGCGCTAAGATTGCCTACCCGGAAGCCGATGACGACTTATTGGATCACTTGGATCCCAACAGTTCGTTTAAATTTGATATCGGTGGGCTGGGTTAAGGTTCGTGGTGGTGGGTCTGTCTCGCTGTCGCTCGTACTCAGCCGCGCAGCGGTGGTACTCCTATGCGGTAGACCAACACGATCGAGTACGAGTACCGTTTTCACTGAGTACGAGTACCGTTTTCACTGAGTACGAGTAC
>JABDKS010000171.1 GCA_013002105.1 Pirellulaceae bacterium
GCCATGAAGTTTGCCGACGTGGCCGGACGTACGCGTATTCGCAAAGTCTACGAGCCAATTACCGGGCATCGTGACGTTTACGATCAAGCATTTACCAACTTCACCGACGTTTACAAGCGATTGTCGCCTTGGTACCGTCGAATCAACCGCAACGGAAAGAACGTATCCACATGAATTTTGCCGAAGTTCGAACCGACGTCTTGACGACTTGTCGCAAGTTGGCCGACCGTGGATTCTTGGCCGGCACCGGTGGGAATATTGCGATCAGGGCGGATGCGGATCACTTTGCCGTCACCCCATCGGCGACCGACTATTACGCGATGTCAGCGAGCGATGTCTGCGTGGTCCGGTTGTCGGATCTGAAACAAGTCGCCGGGGAACTGGCGCCGTCCGTTGAAAGTGGACTGCACGCGCGTTTTTTGCGGGCTCGGCCAGACTGCAATGCCAGCGTCCACACGCATCAGCCGATCGCCAGCGCGTACACGCTGTTTGCCAAACCTTTGAAAGTCGAGTCCAAAGAACACCGCCGATTGTTGGGAAACGTTGTTCCCTGTGCCGGCTACGCGCCATCGGGGACTTCGTGGCTAGCCGGCAAGGTCGCAAAACTAGCAAGCCCCGATGCTCACGCCTACTTGATGCGAAATCACGGCGTCGTTTGTATTGGCCAAGATTCCGAGCAAGCGATTGCACGAGTGGAGGCATTGGAGGCGGCCTGCGCCGAATTTTTCGCCGCTCAAGTTGAACACAATCGATCCACGCTTCCCGCCGCAGTCGCCGATACGGTCGCCGCGGTGATGGAATGATCGACGCGTGTCGCTGCTGCTAATCTCCGTTGCTCTTCTCGTGCGGGATTGGGCTGCCGTGCGGGTCTTGATTGGGCGCGTCGGTCACAAGATCAAGCCGGTCTCGCAACTCGCGATCGGTAAAGTGCTCGAATCTTTCAGCCTTATCGTGAATGCGGTCGGTCTCGGCGTCTGTTTCGGATACCAGATACTGTTCCCACAAGCGGTGCGATCGAACAAGTTTTCGTCCGCGATCGCGCCCCATGTCGCTGAGTCGAAGTCCGTCGCCGGTCACCAGTTCTCCGCGGCGTCGTAGAATCGACAGCGCTGCAGACATGAAAAGCCGACTCGCGAACAACTGTTCGGTCAGTTCCGATCGGGTTGGGATCTGGCGTGCTCGTTCTTCACAACGGTACAGCAGCGCAACGACGTCGTCGCACAAGATCCGTATTGACAGCAGTTGCCGGCGCACCCATTTAACGACAACGCCATGTCGCGGACCAAAGCATGCCGCGAACACAAATAAAACGCCCGCCATCACCGCCATCATGCCGGCGGTCGTGGTACTTCGGTATCCAAACCAAGTTGGTACAGCCAACGCAGCGATATGACCTGAAACCGCGGCTGCCAAAGCGATCACAACGCTAAAGCCAATCATGATTCCCAGACGATCGGTCAGCATATAGGCCGCCGCCGGTGCGACCACAAACATCGCCACCACCAGGATACTGCCAACACTTTCAAAACTGGCTACCGCCGTGACCGAGACCAACACCATCAGCAGGTAGTGCATCAACTTTGCTGAAATCCCCATCGTGGTCGACAAAGTCGGGTCGAAAGAGCTGATCTTCAATTCTTTGAAAAACAATACGACGAAAAGTGCGTTAATAATGGTGACCGGCAGCAATACCAATACTGCTTTAGGAACTTGCCATCCAAAAACTGTGGTTGTATCGAGCGGCGTCAATTCAATGGCACCGTACAAAACGCAGTCGGGGTCTAAATCGACATGGTCTGCCGCTTGCACCAACATGATCAGCCCAAGTGCAAACAATGAAGTAAACACCACTCCCATCGATGCGCCTTCATCTACCTTGCCGAATTGACGAATCCACTCTGTAAACAAAGCCGTCAATACGCCCACGACAACGGCGCCGATGAACATTGGCAAGCTGCTGCGGCTGTGGCTGATAAAGAACGCTACAGCTATGCCTGGCAAGACAGCGTGGCTGACCGCATCTCCAAGCATGCTCATCTTGCGCAACACCAGAAAATTGCCAAGCAGGGCGCAGGCAATCGCGCAAAGTCCCCCAACGACCATGATCCAGCCATCCAATGCCCAAGTCAAACTGATTGCCGCGGTGGTCATTGCACGGCTCCCATTTCGTGAGGGCTCTCCGGAACACGGATGCCGGCC
>JABDKS010000181.1 GCA_013002105.1 Pirellulaceae bacterium
AGTCGCCGTCACGCTCCGCCGTGACGAAGCCCGACCCTACGATCTACCGTCGCGATCGATCCAGACCGTAATCATCACCGACCACCAGACACCCCGCAGGACGATCCAAATCAAGACAATTCGTCGCCACAAAGTCGGGCTGACAAAGTAGCCGTCACGCTCCGCCGTGACGAAGCCCGACCGAACGACCCACCATCGCGATCGATTCGGATCGAAATCTGCACCGACCACCAGACACTCCATAGAACGATCCAAATCAAAACAATCCGTCGCCACAAAGTCGGGAAAACAAAGTCGCCGTCACGCTCCGCCGTGACGAAGCCCGTCCCAACATCCCACCATCGCGATCGATTCGGATCGTAGTCTTCACCGACCACCAGACACCCCGCAGGACGATCCAAATCAAAACAATCCGTCGCCACAAAGTCGGGCTACATCACGGCGGAGCGTGATGGCTACTTTTGGCGTGCGAACCCTTGCGACCGCCATTGGTTCTGGCTGAACCGGCCAAATTCCAAAACTCGCGTATCCGTCTTCTTGCCCATCGCGCGGTATTGGCTCCTCAATCCTTCTGCTGGGACTTCATTGCAGCCCCCACTTGAGGCGGCGTCGAAAGATATTTCCCCCAACCGGGTCGACGGTCACGCAACCGGGTTACGGACCCCGAAACTTTCCGATTCATGATGTTTTCTCAACAGCCAGGCGAGGAGCCGGTCGAAGTCCGCTGGTTCGCAGAGAACGAAGTTTGAGAAATTTGAAATTTGTCCGATCCGAGTTCCCACCAACGCATGTTTAGATAGCTGCTTGATTCATGTTGAATCAAAAACTTCCTTTTTCCTTTTTCGGAAACTTACATGACAACACGTCATCATGGCCGGAGCGGTTTCACTCTGGTCGAACTCTTGGTGGTCATCGCCATCATCGGGATCTTGATCGGTCTCCTGCTGCCCGCCGTCCAGGCAGCCCGCGAAGCGGCTCGTCGAATGAGCTGCAGCAACAATTTCAAACAAATCGGATTGGCAATCCACAACTATCACTCGGCCTACAAACGAATTCCGACGCAGGCCGGTGGAACGTTCCACCCGACGATCGGCAAGACCGGTGGTCAAACCGCCGGCGGTGCCGAACTGCAAAAGAACAACCGATTTCGCCTCAGCTGGTTGGTCGGCCTGACCCCGTTCATCGAGCAGCAAGGTCTTTGGAGCACCATCTCCAACCCCAATGACAAAGACGATGACGGAACATTGAACTTCCCAGCAATGGGTCCTGAACCTTGGAACAACACGTACAAACCTTGGATCACCGAAATCCCAACCTACCGCTGCCCGAGTGACCCCGGTGTTGGAGCACCTGCCTTAGCCCGTACCAATTACGGTGCCAACATTGGCGACGGAACCGACTGGGTCAACCACGGTTTCATGCGTCACGACGGCAACGCCTGGATTCGTACTCCAGTGGCACAATCCAATGCCTCCAATCGTGGATTCTTCTTTCATCGCAAAGAGCAACGATTCCGAGATTGCTTGGATGGATTGTCCAATACCATCGCCGCCGGCGAACTTGCCAGCGACTTGGGTGACCGCGACGTTCGCACAGCCGGATACTTCGGTGCAGGCTGGAACAACATTCACAACAATCCGTCGTACTGCGATGACCAAAACTGGAAAGATGCGAAACGCCCACGGTATTGGGATCCAGGTGTCACCAGTCTTGGCGGTGGCGATCAAAAACGTGGTTTCCGCTGGGCCGATAGCCCTCCGTTGTACACCGGCATCACAACGATGCTCGCACCAAACCGCGAAGTGTGCCTGGGCGGCGGTGGTGACTTTGACGTCGGAGTCTTGCCACCCAGCAGTCGTCACCAAGGTGGTGCACACGTGCTGATGGGTGACGGTGCAGTCATCTTCATCACCGACTCGGTCGAAGCCGGTGATTCGCACCACCCAACGGTCCGCGTAAATGCAGGCATCAACGCTTCGCACCCGGGTACGGTGGCTGGCTCGATCAGTCCCTACGGATTGTGGGGTGCATTGGGCACACGAGCCAACAACGAAACGGTCGAAGAACAATTGAATCAGTAAGCTCGACGCTTCGCTTTTAAAAATCAGAATCCCGGTCGTCCCCCTCGGACGTCCGGGATTTTTTATGCGCTCGATCAAGCCATGGTGGTGATCCGACATCGCATCATGCCCTGGAAGACCGACACACTCCAGACGTGGGTCGCCGTCGCCGCCAAACGAACCTGCGGGGAGAGTATTCGTTGGGCACACCACCCAGTGCGTTTCCCTGGGCTGACTTGTTCAACGGCTTCACCGTTGATGAATCGGACCAGTAGCATCCACCGCCGAAGCGAAATCGGGGTATCCAAAGTAGCCGTCACGCTCCGTCGTGACGAAGCCCGATCGGACGATCCACCATCACGATCGATCCGGATCGTAATGTCCACCAACCATCAGACACCCCATAGTACGATCCAAATCAAAACAATTCGGAACCGCGCGGTCGGGGTACTCAACGTAGCCGTCACGCTCCGTCGTGACGAAGCCCGACCTAAAACACCACCATCACGAACGATTCGGATCGTAGTCTTCACCGACTATCAAGCATTCCAACCAACGATCCGTATCAAAACAGTT
>JABDKS010000055.1 GCA_013002105.1 Pirellulaceae bacterium
CACGTCGATCGAACACCTAGTCGCTACCGGGATCGTGGACGAGGCCATCGAGGATGTGATGAACTGTTCGATCCGCCTGAGAGTGGAGAAGTTGAGTTAGTGCGTGGTCGACAAATCCAATCGACAAGCTGCCGACGATTTTCGTTGCACCGAACAGTCTGTCGTTCCAAATCACGTGGTGTGGCGGTGTTGCGAATTGGAAGGGAATTCGTTTTGGACCATTGATTACGAATGGCGACCGGTGCACGCGGGGAGGCGTAGCCACTAAAACAGTGATTCGGAATATCGGAACGATCGTTTCTCTCACGCGAGTAATCTGCGTTGGACGTTGTTATATTGCATTGCCATTTTGAGCGTGGTGGGGTGACTCAAGTCGTCGAAAACCATGTCCGCGCATTGCGGGATGCGTCCGCGATCGATCGTATCGTTCTGGTCAGTGGTCCTCGCGTCGGTGGCCTTTCGGAGACGACGCTCCAGTCGACCGAGCAGATCGTGTTGGATGGTTTCGACTACGATTCGCGACAGCAGTTGTCTAATCCAGCCGAGGTTCGCGCGCATGACCTTGCTGGTCAGTTGCAAGCGGCGTTGCATTCTTGTGGCGTCGCACCCGCCGGATCCGTACTGCATTGGCACAATCACAGTCTTGGGAAAAACAACGCGGCGCCGAGTGTGATTGCGAGAATGGCGAAATCATCATGGCGTCTATTGCTGCAGGTCCATGATTTTGCCGAAGACAGTCGTCCGGGTAATTACGCGGGAATCATTGGTTCATCAGGTGCAAAATCCAAAGTCGATGTCGATCGCTTTCTCTATCCGGTCGCCGATCAGATTCATTATGCAGCGTTGACTCAGACGGACACGGATGTATTCACCCAATTGGGGATACCGGCGACGCGGACGCATTGTTTACCCAATTCGGTAGCGATGTCCGAATCGAATCCAATCGCTCGCGATGAAGCGTTGACGGTCATCCGGCGTTCGTTTGGGCTGCCAAAGGATGCCCGTTGGTCTCTGTACCCGGTTCGAGGGATTCGCCGCAAGAACGTTGGCGAGTTTACGCTGCTGAGTCGCTGGTTGGGGGAGAATGGCTACGCCGGTATCACACTTTGTCCTGCGACGCCCGTCGAAAAGCGTTCCTATGAACGTTGGCGATTGCTTGCCGCTGACATCGCACCCCGATCGCGATTTGACGTCGGTCACCACGTCGATGTGAGCTATGCACAAAACGTTGCTGCCGCCGATTTCATTTTGTCGACCAGTGTGGCCGAAGGATTTGGAATGGTGTTTTTAGAGCCGTGGCTGGCGAAGCGTGGTGTGATTGCGCGACAGTTGGAGACTGTTACAAAGGACTTTGTCGGTAACGGACTGCAGTTTCCCGTTTTGTACGATCAAATTCTGATTCCTGGCACAACAGCGTGGTGTCAGCAATGTCTCAAGGAGACGAATGACGCACACGATGTCGCTTGGTCACAGGTGCCCGAGAAGTTTAGACCTTCGCCGCGGTCGCATCAAACGTCCAGTGATGCGATAGATTTCGCAAGATTGACGCCAAATCGTCAGCAGGACGTACTCGGTCGATTGCACCGCGACGAGGGATTCGAACGCGAAACGAAGTCTCTTTCGCATGATCTGATCTCCCACTTGAGTTGCCCCGTGAACGAGGGACTGATCGATGCAAACGCCAAACGCATTCACGAGGTTTACAGTCCCGCGCAGCAGACTGAACATTTGATGGATGTCTACGACAAGGTCGTTTCCGCACCGATCAGTCTGGAAGTCGCCGGTCCGGCAAACGCGGGAACCGCCGTGGATACCATTTCACGGATACGTCCCTTTTATCCTTGTCGCACGGAGGAACTGATCGATGGATGATACAAATGGAATGCTGGACGCCGTGATCGAGCATCGCGAATCGATGGAACCGATCGCGACCGATGTGGTTGCCGACGTGAAGCACTTGCCCGGTGTGCGAGCGATTGTTTTTGATGTCTACGGTACCTTGGTCGTCAGCGGCAGTGGTGACGTGGGATCGGCGGATGAAAAAGATACGGGGCAGATGATGGGGGAGGCATTCGCAGCTGTAGGATGGTTTCCACCGGTGTTGGAGGTGCCCGAGTATGGAAAGCGATTGAGAGTCGCGATTGAGCAGTCCAACGAGTCACGACGCGGGGCGGACTGTCCCAAGCCTGAGGTCGACATCGTGGACGCTTGGCGACTCATGTTGTCGGACGTTGGCTTGGTCGATTTTGCAAATGACACGCGTCGCGTGGTGCAGTTGGCGTGTGAATACGAGGCACGTGCGAATCCGACGTGGCCGATGCCGGGGGCGGTTGATTTGCTGCAGCGTTTGACGCAATCGAAACGGCCATTGGGGATCGTTAGTAACGCTCAAGTTTTTACGGTGCCGCTGGTCGAGGATCTGTGTGGTGAGTCGCTCGTGGAGTCTGGATTTGACCTCGACTTGTGTGTCTTTTCGAATCGATACCGACAGGCCAAGCCGGGGCCGAGACTCTTTGACGTGTTACGAGATGGATTGCGACGGCGAGGAATCTCGCCGCACGAAGCCGTTTATGTTGGCAATGACATGCTCAACGACGTTTGGGCCGCCTCGCAGGCCGGTTTGCAGACGGCGTGGTTTGCGGGGGATCGACGCAGTTGTCGTGATCGGCAAGACGACCCGCGTTGCCGGTCTCTGCGACCAGATGTTGTGCTGACCGACTTGATGCAGTTGCTAAATTGCCTTGCTATCGAGTAAAAGCGTGCCATAGTGGATAGGGGCATGGTGGCGGCGGCGCGTGCGGCGAACGGGTTGGTCGAGTGAATTTCGACTGACGCGTCAAACGTGACAATGTCGATTCTGATTCGAATTCGACGTAGCAACGGACATAGGCAAAACAGACGCGATGGGCGTACAGATCGGATTTGTCGGAACGCGGTTTTCTGGAACCGACGGTGTGTCGCTTGAGAGCGCAAAGTGGGCCCAAATTCTGTGGGACCATCGCCACGTCAGTCACTGGTATTCGGGATTGAGCGACCGTGACGAAGAAACGTCGATGGTCGTGCCACACGCGTACTTTGGGCATCCCGACATCGAGTGGATCAATCGTCGAGCATTCGGCACCCGTACCCGCACGCCGGATGTTACGCAGCGGATCTATGCGTTGGCCGATTACCTCAAGGGGACGCTGTATGAATTCACACGACGGTTTGACCTGGATCTGTTGATTGTACAAAACGCACTTTGCATTCCGATGAACATCCCATTGGGCGTCGCGATCACGCACTTCATTGCCGAAACAGGGTTTCCAACGATTGCCCACCATCACGATTTCTACTGGGAGCGGGATCGGTTCAGTGTTTCGGCGGTGACTGATTTGTTGTGGATGTCATTTCCGCCGGCGCTGCAGCAAATCCAAAACGTGACGATCAATTCGTTTGCTCAAGAGGACTTGGCACACCGCCGCGGTGTCTCGTCGATTCTTGTGCCCAACGTGCTGGATTTCGAGACCGAGCCTGACGAAGTCGACGATTACGCGAGGTGCTTTCGCAAAGATGTCGGATTGGACAAAGACGACATTATGTTTTTGCAACCGACGCGTGTTGTGCCCCGCAAGGGGATCGAACATGCGATCGCATTGGTTGCCGCGTTGAAAAATGACCGATGCAAACTGGTGATCTCACACGCCAGTGGTGACGAAGGCAACGAGTACCTACTGGCGTTAAAGGAGCTGGCTGAAACCAGCGGTGTTGATATGCGTTTGTGCGATCACCAAGTCGGCGACAAACGCGGACTGACAGCCGACAAAAAGAAAGTCTACACCCTGGCCGACGCGTACTCGCAAGCTGACTTTATCACTTATCCGAGTATCTATGAAGGCTTTGGGAACGCTCTGTTGGAGGCCTTTTATTATCGCAAGCCGGTTCTGGTGAATCGTTATTCCATTTTTGTTGCCGATATCGAGCCCAAGGGCGCGAAAGTAATCGCGATGGATGGGTACCTGACCCGAGACGTGGTCGCGAAGGTGCAGCGGATCATCGATGATCCGGAATATCGCGAAGAGATGGTCGACTTCAACTACGAAATCGGTAAAGCTTTCTTTAGCTACAGTGTGCTGCGACGGAACTTGCGTGTTCTGGTGACTAACTTCACCGGACAGGAAAACTTATAGTCGCGTTGCTGAGCCGATCTCGGCATTTTTATGGATCCAACGCCAAGTGTTGCCCACGTGGGCTTTTATCTTTATCCGCTCCTTCGTTCGACTGCACGTCAGTCGATTCGTCCGGTCGAACAGCGAGAATCCCGATGAACGACCTGCACAAGCTGATCACAAATATCTACGGCAGGGTTCCCGATGATCTTGCCCAGGGGTTAGAGCAACTGTGCCAAAGCGGCCCATCGCAAAGTGAGCGCGATGAATTGTGGAACGAACAGGACGTGGTGTTAATCACGTATGCCGATCAAATTCGAGCCGACGGCGCGACTCCGTTAGAAGCATTGCACGCGTTTTTGTTGGACTATGCGGTAGACGACGTGATCAATTGTGTCCATCTGCTGCCATTCTGTCCCTACACCAGCGACGACGGTTTTTCGGTTGTCGATTATTTGGCGGTCGATTCAGCGGCAGGCGATTGGGATGACATTGGCAATTTGGGTGATGCGTTCGACCTGATGTACGACTTGGTACTCAATCACTGCTCGCAATCGCACGAATGGTTTCAAGCGTACTTGTCCGGCGACTCCGGCTACAAAGATTTCTTCATCGACCAAGATCCATCGGCCGATCTTTCGACCGTCACACGGCCTCGGAGTTTGCCGTTGTTGACGCCGTTCGAGTCGTCCGATGGAATCAAGCACGTTTGGACGACGTTCAGTGAAGACCAGGTGGACTTGAATTACGCCAACGAGAAAGTCCTTTTGGCGATGGCCGACACGTTGGTTCAATACGCCAGACGCGGGGCGCGGATCATTCGGCTTGATGCGATCGCCTACCTATGGAAACAAGTCGGAACAAATTGCATTCACTTGCCGCAAACGCACGCTGTCGTCCAGTTGATGCGTTACGTACTGGACCAAGCCGCGCCGGGGACATTGGTTTTGACTGAGACCAACGTGCCACATGCCGAAAATATCAGTTACTTTGGCGACGGCACCAACGAAGCCCACATGGTGTATCAGTTCAGCTTGCCCCCACTGCTGCTCGATGCGATCCATAGTGGCCAAACGGGAGCACTGAAACAGTGGCTCGAAACGCTGCGTCCACTGAGTGATCAAACAACATTTTTTAATTTCACCGCATCCCATGATGGTATCGGTGTTCGTCCGTTGGAAGGCATCGTTCCCAACGAACGAGTATTGAATCTTGCGGAGATCGTTCGGTCGCATGGCGGGAAGGTCAACACGCGGCGGAATCCGGACGGGTCTGACAGCCCGTACGAATTGAACATTACGTACTTGGACGCGGTGGCAGATCGATCCAAGGTGTCTGCTGCGGATCACTCGCGTCGATTCTTGGCGACCCAAGCGATCATGTTGGCGATGCAGGGGATGCCGGCGGTGTATTTCCATTCGCTGGTCGGTTCACCCAATGACATCCAAGGCATGGAATCGTCAGGTCAGAATCGACGAATCAATCGGCACAAATACGACCGTGCCGAGTTAGAGGGGGCGCTGGCAAGTCCCGATTCGCTGCAGCGCCGCGTGTTCGACGGTTACCGGCGACTACTCCAGGAACGCATCGAACAACCCGCGTTTCATCCATCGGCATCACAACGCGTGATGGATTTGCCTGATGATGGTTTGATTGGCTTCGTTCGTGAGACCAGCGATGGCGAACGGATTGCAGTGATCGCGAATTTGACTGACAAACCACGTCAAGTCGACGGCGATGCAACGGATCTGCGCAATGACGTCTTAGCCATGCAAGAACTGACCGCTAACGCACCGATTCCAATGCGTCCCTACCAGGTTCGCTGGTTGGCCGACTGATTGCTGGTGGACCAACTGAAGATCGGCGAATGCCCGCGACCGTTGTGGCAATTCCATCAACCATCGAGCTGCTGTCGCAAGGTTTTCATGCCGCGATGCAACAACCCCGCGACGGCTCCGGTCGATTTTCCCAGCTTCGATGCCACTTCGCTCAATTTCATGCCTTCCAGATAGTGCAGGCGCACGGCATCGCGTTGCGATTCGGGCAAGCGTTCGATGGCCTCGGAGACCTGTAGCACATGTTCGCCGAAAGCAACATTTTGGCTTGGCGTCGGTCCTTCGCCAGCCAGCAATCCTTCGAGCCTCAGTGAAGATTGCGCCAGTTTTTGTTCGATCGATTGCTCGCGTCGAATGTCGCGTTTGTCCCGATGCAGGTCGCGGTCGAGATGACAAAGATGTCGAGCCAAGATTTGCCGCAACCAAGCACGAAACTCGGCTTCGGTGCCACCGCGAAAACCGTCCAACCCCTGCACCGCTTGCATCATCGCCTGCTGGACCATGTCCGATGCTCCGACCTTGGCCTGATATGCTTTGCGCATTTGCGTGCGAGCCAGCATCCGCAGATACGGCTCGTATTTGGCGACGATCGCAGGGTCGCTGACATCGATCGGTTCGCTTTGGTTCGACTGGTCGCTCATGAATGACTGGGGAGATAGAAAAAGTGGCTGCAAAAAAAATCTTCAACGCAGCAGATGAAGCTTAGATGGCTGGATTGGACGCAAACCAGTGCATTGTGACTCATTGGTTACTGCGGCGCGTGAGGGGTGTGATCTGTCGCTGAGAGACCATCTAATTAGACAAGGTTTTTTCGATCGCGTCACACGCGATGTCCGCCAGCAGATCGATTTCTTGATCATTGGCCACCAGCGGCGGCATCAGGACAATGACATCGGTCAATGGTCGAATCCAAACGCCGTGATCGATGGCATGTTCGCATACCCTGCGCCCAACACCGTCGGCTGGATCAAATGGAGACTGCTGTTGACGGTCGGCAACCAATTCAATGCCGACCATCAGTCCGCGTCCGCGCAGGCTGCCCACGTGCGGATGGTCCGCGATCCTCTGCAGTCGTGTTCGTAATCGATCCGCTTGCGTTATTGCGTGCGAGCAAACATCGTCTGTTTGAAAAAGTTCGATCGACGCGAGAGCGGCGGCCGCTGCCAGTGGATTGCCGCCGAAGGTGTGGCCGTGAAAGAATTGTTTGGACGCTGATACGGGTGCAATAAATGCTTCGTACACCGTCGGTCGCGCAATCGTCGCTGCCATCGGCAAATAACCGCTGGTCAGTCCTTTGCCCAAACACAGTATGTCGGGCGTGACCGATTCGTGCTGACAGGCGAACAAGCGACCGGTACGACCAAATCCAGTTGCCACTTCGTCACAAATCAAAAGTACGTCGAATTGGTCGCACAATTGTCGGACCCGAGCGAGCAATCCCTCGGGATGCGTGATCATTCCCGCAGCGCCTTGGACCAAGGGTTCCATCACGATCGCCGCGAGCGATCGATGGTGCGTTTGCAGCAAATGCTCGATCTGCTTGGCGTAATGTTCAGCGGCGTCGTGCTGTGTGATGCCCGGTGGCAATCGGTAGGAGCATGGCAGCGGACCGCGAACAGGCGAAAATAGAATCGGGGCAAACAATTCGTGGAAGAACTTGATTCCACCCAGGGAAACGGCGCCGGTTGTGTCACCGTGATAGGCCAGATCGAGAGCCAGGAACTTAGTTTTCTCGGGGCGGGGATCGGGCCGTTGCTGCCAGTACTGAAACGCCATCTTCAGCGCCGCTTCGACCGATGACGAGCCATCGCTGCTGAAAAAAACGTGTGACAGGTCGCCCGGTGTGATCTCGACCAGTCGTTGTGCTAATTTTTCGCTGATGTCAGCCGACATGCCCAGCGAGGTCACGTGGGCAACTCGATCGAGTTGATCAGCGATGGCTTGGTTGATTTGCGGGTGATTGTGACCGTGGACATTGCACCACAGGCTCGACACACCATCGAGCAACTTGCGGCCATCGGTGCTCCGCAGCCAGCATCCCTGACCCGACTCGATCACCAACGGTTCGTAGTGGCCCATTTGGGTGAAACCGTGCCAATGTGCATGTTTCTGGTTTTGGTCGGTAAAACGCGGCTCTTTCTTTTTCAACATGCTATCTGCGGTTTCTGCGGTTCGCGTGGATGCGAAAACCCGTTAAAACGGAAGGGTCGTAAAGGGGACGCTTCCCTCTTCGATCACGCTTGTCAGCACACAACGGAGTGGCCGATTTATGGCACGCGAAGCAGTTTACCAACAAACCGATCCCGAGAACTCCACCGAGGCGATGTTGCCCAAGGAGCAGGACGGATCGCTGCGACCGCGTCGGATGGACGAAATGGTCGGTCAACGCGACGTGATTGAACGGCTGAAAATTGCGATCGAAGCGGCTCAAAAGCGTGGTGAGCCACTCGGCCACATCCTCTTTGATGGTCCGCCCGGATTGGGAAAGACCACGTTCGCCACGGTCATCCCCGCGGAAATGGGGACCCATGTCCACATGGCCAACGGTGCCGGCTTAAAAGCCCCCAAGGATTTATTGCCCTATCTGACCAATTTGGCCGAAGGCGAAGTGTTGTTTATCGACGAAATTCACCGCGTCCCCAAAGCGGTCGAAGAGTACTTGTACACGGCAATGGAAGATTATCGCATCGACATTGTTCTAGGCGACGGCGTCAGTGCGCGAACACTGAATTACGAATTGCGTCCATTCACCCTGATCGGCGCGACGACGCGAGCAGGGATGTTGAGTGCTCCGTTACGAGACCGTTTTCAAATACGCGAGCATCTTGGTTGGTACACCAACAAAGAGCTTTGCCAGATCGTTCATCGTAACAGCGTCAAACTGAAAATCCCGGTCGACGATCCTGCAGCGGAAGTGATCGCCGCCCGTAGTCGCAAGACGCCACGGCTAGCCAACAATCGCCTGTTGTGGGTCCGCGATTACGCGCAAAGCAAGGCGGGCGGAAAAGTGAACGACAAGGTAGCGACCGCGGCGCTGGACATGATCGGGATCGATACATTGGGACTGGATAAGCAAGACCGTGGGTATCTGGATACCCTGATGAGAATTTTTGTGGGCGGACCGACCGGTCTGGAAGCCATCGCGCACACGATGAATGTCAGCGGCGACACGCTGGAAGACGAAGTCGAGCCGTTCTTGCTGCGTAGCGAATTGATCGTTCGCACCCGACGTGGTCGCATCGCAACGGCCAAAGCGTATCAGCACATGAAGCTGCCACCTCCCGAAGCGAGCGCATAGTTCCCGCGACCGCGTGATAGTCCCCACGACCGCGCGACAGACACCTTGCGATCCATCCAGCCGCTACCTCGCGATTCATTTCCCCTGTGGTCGTCAAAATGTCGCTGCGGTCGGCGGATCGGCTTTGGCACGGCCCTGCATTTTTGAACCCCGCTGGTGTGACGCCCGACCGGTTTGTAAACGCTGCGGAACGAACGGGGCGTTCCTCGCGGGTTTGTTGGGGCTACCAAAGTGTTTGGATGACAATCAGGACGCCTGCCCAGTGGGTTGTCGATACGGTATTTTTTTATGCTCCCCGCCGACTGCATCTTGTGAACCGACTGAATGAGCGAAATCGAACAATACGACTACGATCTGCCACGTGAACGAATCGCGCAGAATCCGATGCAGACGCGAAGCGATGCACGGCTGATGTTGGTCCAGCGGTCCACGGGCAAGATCGATCACTACTACGTTCGCGACTTGCCCGATCTGGTTCACGCCGACGACATTATGGTGATGAACAATTCACGCGTGATTCCAGCCCGATTGATTGGGTATCGCACCAAAACTCAGGGGCGATGGCAGGGGCTGTTTTTGCAGGCCGATCCAGACACCGGAATCTGGGAAGTCTTGACG
>JABDKS010000220.1 GCA_013002105.1 Pirellulaceae bacterium
GATGAAAATCAGACCGACCGTGATCGATCCCGTTGGACCGCTCTGAGCCGCCGCATTGGAACGCCGCGTTTGTCGACCGGGCGATAATACCGGAGCGACGGTGCCCAAGTCCGACTCGGTCAACTCGTCAAACAATCCCGCGTCCAAGCCGCCACCGGCTGCCGGTGTGGCGGGGCGTTGTGCCGTCCCGGCTGGTTTCTGCCCAGCCGGTTTCTGGGCGGCTGGTTTCTGCGCGGCTGGTTTCGGCCCAGCTGTTTTCGGCGCGGCCGGTCTTTGCGCAGCAGGTTTTGCCGCGGGCTTTTGCCCGGCCGGTGGTTTGGTGGCAGTCGCTTTGGCCCCGCCGCCTGGTGCACGAAGCTGCGTCCCGCACGGACATTTGACAATCTTGCCCGCCGCGGTTTCGGGAATATTCAGCAGTTTCCCGCACTTGGGACATTTAATTTGCATAGTCGTCAACGTATACGTCGGTGGGGCGATCGGCCGGTGGGCCTATCCTAGTAGATCCGACGGACAACGCCACCGCCGTCCATCCACCACAGAAGTACATCGATCGGATCAATTCAGCCATCAGAGGAATACATCCGTCGAACCAGCGCATTGGCGAAGCACCGGGGGTCCGACGTAGCACGGTAGCCGCGATCGATGCTCGATTGCCCAGCCATGCTAATCAGCAACAATGATCTAATCTGCTCCAGCAATCACTCGCCCCAACGAACAAAATTCCCACGGTGAGTGTGACCCGAGTGTGCGTCCGGCTGGGAAGCCATCCCCGCGTCACGCCTTTGAATACGGTAGTGTCCAAGGCACTTCATTCGGGGTCGATCGGTTCGTAGAAGTAGTAGCAAAGTCCATCGGGCGCGACAACGAAAAACACTTGGTGTTTTTGTCCATCGCGATCATCGATCCGCCAATTCGATATAGTGACACCTCTGGATTCGAGGTCGTCTTTGACGTCTCCGATATTCGTCACACGGATGGCAGCGCCCGCTTGAGACGCGTCGCCACCATTGATCGCAAAGCCGATACGCGTACCGTCGCGTTCCAGTATCACCGACGGTGCCGGCGCGTCGCAACGCTGCACCTCCGTCATGCCGAAATGCTCGCAGTACCATTGCGCTGTTTGATCCAAATCGGTAACCGGCAACGCCAGAATGTCGTCCTGGTAAGGCGACGCTGATAGAAATGCCATTTCGCTTGCCATCTGTTTTTGTTGTCCAATGAGCGTGTGTGTGCGCAAAGCAAGACAAAATGTCTTTGTTGTGCCGGTGAATTCAGTCGACCGGATTTAAATGAGCGATCGATCGCCGTCGTCCAGGTCGTAACCTTGTACCGCGTGGATCGCCTGAATCAGGTCGGACCCGACACATGTGTATTCGGACATGCCACCGGCGATCAGAACATCCTGTTTATGCATCAAAATGCTGGCGCCGTGATCGCGATCCCAGCCGCTCTGGAATTCGAACGAGCTAAAACCACATTCGTCCAGTCCGGTGTCCAACAGGCCAATGCCAACCAATTTGTACAAGTGTTCAATCGCGGACACATCGTCCCAGTCAATCTTGTCTTGAATTTGCTTCCAATACGCCGGCGCTTTATCAACGTACGACATGTCCTCCTCTAAGAATTGCTTTTTGGCTTTCAGGTGCTGCGCCAATAATTTTTGTCGCAAACTTGTTTCGACCGCTTCCGCGTTGGCGATGATGAAATCCCAGGCGAGCTCGTGTGCTTTGCCAAACCCATTGCCGTCGGCAGAATAAATCGCGACTTCGACAGTATTACCGACCTTTCGCGCGCTGGGACAACTTGGGTCACAGGACGCCTTGTGCCTGACTCCCATCTTCATTTTTGGATATTCCGGGTACGGTGGCGCGAATTCTACCACTGCATTGCTGAGTATTGGCTTTTCTGTCTGCCAGATACGACGAATCGACGCCATGTCAGGATCGGGATCTGGTTCAAATCGATTCAGAAATTCAGACATTGCTTATCCTTCGCGGGGAACCGTTTATCGCTGGTCCGTGGTCGCTGCGCAAACAACGACGATGGGGCGACGCTTCCAGATTGGTTTCGGGGGTACAGAACAACTATTGCAGTTCGCTCAGGTTACGTTTTGCTTTGAGTGTGCGGTCCAGTCCCTTCGCACTGGTCTTCCATGTCGGATCCGACTTCGGTATCTCGCGAGCGTATTTTTTCGGCAGAAACTTTGACATCTGTACCATGGCTTCCTTTTGCTCTGCCGTTGGACTGTTGGCCAGGTTGTTCCACTCCAGTTTGTCGATGTCTGCGTCATAAAGTTCGCGCGTTCCATCAACGTGTAGAATGTAGTGCCAGCGTTCTGAGTGAACCGCCGCACTCGCCCAGCGAACAATCGTCACGGTTGCTTGAGCCCACTCGCGCGTTGGATCTTCCAGGAGCGGCAGCAAGCTCGTGCCGTCAATTTCCGGTTTTGCGGGCAATCCGCAGTACTCGATCAATGTGGGGTACAGATCGATCAAATTGACTGGCCGCGGGCAGTCTTGCCGCTGATTCATGTTCGGCGTTCGGATGACCAGCGGTAACCTTGTCGACTCGAACCACCCGGTCGCCTTGCGATAGCGAAGCTTTTCTCCCAAGTGCCAGCCATGATCGCCCCACAAGACGACGATTGTATTGTCGGCGTATGGACTGCTTTCCAGGGCATCCAGTACTTCACCGACGCACGCATCGGCAAAACTGACACACGCCAAATAGGCCTGCGTTGCTTCATCAAACAGGTCGTTCTCTTGAACCCACGAAAAATCAGTGGTCTGTGCAAATTTTAATTGCCCATCCGGCTTGAGAATGTCATCCAAATCGTCCTCCAGAATCGGATTCGATTTCAAGTCGGACAACGGGTACATGTCAAAGAACTCTTGTGGCGCAAAAAACGGTAGATGCGGTTTCGAGAACCCGACAGCCATGAAAAATGGCCGGTCGTGTTCCATCGCCAGTTCCTTAGCAGCCCATTTCGCGGTTTGAAAATCGCCGGTGTCTTCGATGCCACCGATCGTTGGCCCCCAGGCAAACTCACTGCCCGAACGCTTCGTCATATTCGTTGGTGGACCGGGTTGGCCGTTGATCATATTCTTACTACGCGATGTCACTTTGGCTGGATCAACCTTTGCACTTCCCCGTCCTTGTTCCCATCGCTCAAATGCCCACTGACCGCGATCGAGCCCATTCTCTGTGGCATGCGCGTGAAAAATTTTCCCTCGCGAAATTGTCAGATAGCCGTGTTTGGCAAAATACTCTGGCAACGTGGCGTGCGCCTGCACGAGCGAAGAACGGAGCATGTTTTGCGAGTTCGTGTAGACACCACTTCGATGGGGCATGAACCCGCTTAGCAAAGCGGATCGGCTGGGGCCGCAAACTGGTCCCGGACAATGAGCGTTCTGAAAGACAACCGCGCCACGCGACGCGAGACGATCGATATTGGGTGTTCTTGCCTGTGGATGCCCCCCGAACAAACTGACCCAATCATTCAGATCGTCCACCGAAATGAACAGGACGTTGGGCCGTTGGTCGGCCGACGACGAATCGCATAACGCGACGGATACAGCCAGGATGGCAAACGAGAGCCAAAAGCGTCGCAACATGGTGAATTTCCAACAGGGATCAAGCCTCGGCGGCCGATCCGCGCTCTGGTCGGCTCGCCACTGGGCAATCATAATGTGTTCTACCCACCCACGCGAATTTTGACTCCCACCGTTTCGCGTTCCCCTGCGGTTGTCGATCCGCTGACTGCAATCCCATGCAATCCCACTCGCCTCTGATGAGATCTAACTTCTGCGTCCATCACATCTGTTGGGTCGTTGTGCTCGCGTGCATGAGCACGAACGTGGTCGGTGGCGACCAACCAACTGCAATCCAAACGGTGACCCTTTCACCCGAATCTGCAACGCATTTTCGCGACACGATTCGGCCGATCCTGGTCAATGTTTGCGGCAAGTGCCATGCTCCTGATGACGAAGAGGACGCTGTTCGGTTTCTTCGTGATCAATCGGCGGCCGACATCAGCCAACACCGCGGTTTGTGGTCCAGCGTCGCCGAGCAACTGCGAAATCGAACCATGCCGCCGGCCGATTCCGAACAGCCAAGTGAAGAAGAACGTCGAAGTGTCGCGCAGTGGATCGATCGGTATCTCACTCGTACCGCGTGCGAGCAAGCCGATTTTGCTGGTAATCCAATCACTCGACGTTTGAACCGCGATCAATACACCTACGCCATCGAAGACCTGACCGGTATCCAGTTTGATTTTGTCGAAACGTTTCCGGCCGACGGCGGCGGTGGGGAAGGTTTTGACAACAACGGCGAGACCTTGTTCTTGCCGCCATTGTTGATGGAACGATACCTCGAAGTCGCCCAGCGGGTGATCGACGACGTGATCGTCACCAAACCGCTCAGTGAGTCCTATGTCACAGTTCGCCCTGGCGAACGGGAGTCGATTGCTTTTATTCGTGAATCCGAATTCGAATCCGGCGAGCGCGGAAAGATTCAGCCGGGCGAAGTCGCGAGTCTTGTGATCACGATCAATACTGACGATGAATACACCTTCGCTGTCAAGGCAAACCACGATCACGATGATCGTGCCAACCTGGTTCTACGAATCGATGGCCTGGACGTCAAAACGCTTCCGATATCGCGGAACACGAATGCCCCACCAAAATGGACCCAAATCCATTTCTCGCGCGGCGTTCACCAAATCGACCTGAGCGTCCCGATCGACAGCGCGGCAATGGAGATTGAGTTTCTGCGATTGGAGCAGGAAACCGGCGACAAGAATGCAAGGCGGAAACGTCAGGCGGCGACGGAGAAAATATTTCGCGCAGACGCACAGCGATTGGACAATGACGACCCGAGTGATGATTTGGCCGCCGTCACAGACATCGTTCGTAGTTTCGCAAGACAGGCTTGGCGACGACCCGTCGGGGACGATGAATTGGACCGCCTGATGACCCTGTACGCTCGCGGAATCGCCCGGGGTGAAACGATCGCACAGGCCATCAAACTGCCGCTAAAAACCGTACTCGTCTCGCCGCATTTTCTTTTCATGGTCGAACAAGGTCACACTGGACGAGGAATCCATCGCATTTCCGATTTGGAACTGGCCAGCCGGCTTTCGTTTTTCCTCTGGCACAGCCTGCCCGATGAAACGCTATTGGATCTGGCGCAAACAGGCGTACTGCATCGACCCGACGTACTACGTGACCAAACCGAGCGGATGCTGGCGGACGAACGTGCCTACCGTTTTTCCGACGCATTCGCGTCACAGTGGCTCGGTACGATCGCCGTTGGCAGAACGGTGATCCCCGATACGAATTTTTTTCAGCCTGCGTACAACACAGACTTAGTCCTGGATCTACGCCGACAAGTTGGCGAAACCATGCACTGGATGGTTCAAAACGATCGATCGGCGACAGAGTGGCTGGACGCCGACTACGTGATAGTCAATAAGCGGTTGGCCGAACACTACAAGATCAAGCCGGTTCCCAAGCATAATCATCAATTCGAAAAGATCACAGCGAAGGATTCTCCGCGAAGCGGCATCTTTGGTCTCGGCGCGGTCCACATGCTGACCAGTTATGCGCGGCGTACCAGTCCCGTGCTACGGGGTGGTTGGGTGTT
>JABDKS010000288.1 GCA_013002105.1 Pirellulaceae bacterium
GACTTGTTCATGGCACTACTCTAACGAAGCGGTCTGGAATTTCTTAGGCAGAAAATTGTCGCCGTCCTCTCCGAGGTCGGTGGGTTATTTTTTGTGCTGTATTAAGTGGATGATTAAACGGAGCTCATTGGGTGGAGATGCCGGGCTTGGAGAGCACGGCGACGATGGTGTGCTGGAGTATCGAGCTCGGAGAGCTTGGCGACGATGGTGTGCTTGGATTGCCGAGCTCGGAGAGCACGGCGACGATGGGGTGCTGGAGTACCGAGCTCGGAGAGCTTGGCGACGATGGTATGCTTGGATTGCCGGGCTCGGAGAGCACGGCGACGGTGCGGTGTTTGGATTGCCGAGCTCGGAGAGCACGGCGACGATGGCATGGCGGTGAGGGAATGGATTCCCGGCTGAGACGCGTGGGTTGATTCGGGTTACCTTGGATTCCCCGATCCGCAGCGATACACTGACGCGACGTAGGGTGGCCCGCGCGATTGTATCCTCTCTGAATTTGCGAACCTGATGTCTGCTGTTGACGAACTTTTTGCTGAACTACGGTCCCGCGATACGAAGGCATTGATGCCGTTCCTGACCGCCGGTGATCCAAACATCCAGACCACCGCAGCAATCTTGCGAGCGGTCGGTTCAGCGGGCGCCAATCTGTGCGAAATTGGCGTGCCCTACAGCGATCCGATCGCCGACGGCCCTGTCATTCAAGCTTCGTATCAACGCGCACTCGACCAGGGGTTTCGGTTGCAGAGCGTCTTTGATCTCGGTAGCGATGTTGCCGCCGACGTGGGGATGCCGCTGGTGACGATGGTCAGTTATGCGATCATTTTTCGAGTCGGTTTGGAAAAATATGTTCAGCAGGCCAAGGCGGCTGGCTACGCTGGCGCGATCGTCCCCGACCTGTTGGTCGAAGAAGCCGAATCGTTCTCGAAGATCTGCCGCGACGCCGATTTCAGTTTGATCCAACTGGTTACGCCGACGACACCGCGCGAGCGACAAGTTCGCATCGCCGATTCCTCTTCGGGATTCTTGTACTACGTTTCGGTCACGGGAATCACGGGTGAGCGAAACGAATTGCCTCCCGATCTGATGGACAGCGTCACGTGGTTGCGCGGGCAGACCGACTTACCGATTTGCATCGGTTTTGGCATCAGCGGCCCGGAGACCGCAGCGAAATTGGCTCCCGTCGCCGATGGACTGATCGTCGGATCGGCGATTGTGCGCCGAATCGCAGCGGCTGCCGGTGAGGACGAAGCGAGCACAGCAGTCAGCAGTTTTGTCAAGGAACTGCGGCAGGCAATCGACGCTGCTTAGTTCGCGGTTGGGTCTCACCCATGATGGTCTTCGCTGCGGCGCCTATCGTGCCGAGGTGGTTGCTGTGCCTGACGAACAAATTTCGCGACCCATGACTTTCCCGCCTGGATTTGCATGGCACTGGCGCTGACCAAACCGATCGCCCGACACCTGAATGCCTCGATCTGAGGTGCGGCTCTCGTTGGTCGCAATACAGACGGCGCCGTCCCGGTACGATCTGGCACCGATCACCGTCACAACCCTCCCAGGCGGACCTGTTCGCTAACCGGTATAGCTTTTCTAGTCGGAAAAGTACCCCGGATGGGCCAACTCTACGGAAAACGTGTGCTACGTTTTTTTGGCCCACCTCGCAGCATCCTACCAAGCCGAGTCACCCGCAAACTCTCGCACGGGGCCAGTGACTCACCAACACCTGCCAAGGAACACACGCATGCCGTCGTCGAAACCTTCCAAAAAAGTCGCCGGAAAAGCCGCTGCTAAGAAAGCTCCCGCTAAGAAAGCCCCCGCCAAGAAAGTCACGGCGGTATCGAGCGATTGCACCGCTGACGAGGTCGTCACCATGGATCGTCGTAATAACGAACGGCGCGACGGCAATCCAGAAGCTCTGGATACAGGTGTGATGAAAAGCCCACGACGAAAAAAGCAAAGACGTCGCCACATCGATCCAACGACTTGCGAACGGGATTACAACCAAGACGAAATCGAGTTCATGAGAGCGATGGACGACTACAAGCAAAGCTCCGGTCGCATGTTCCCAACTTGCAGCGAAGTCTTGGAAGTGATCCGCTCGCTGGGATACGTTCGGTTGAACCAAGAGCAGGCCGACCAATTGCAATTCACGAGTATCGACGAAGCCGGAGAAGGCGATCAGGGCGACTGCGACGCGGAAGACGCAGAATTGCAAGAAGCTCTGGAAGCGTAATGAAGCCGCTGATTGGCGATATCACGGTTTGACGGTATCTCCATTTGACAGGCACGACACAAGCGAAGAGCCTGGAAGCATCGATTTGCGGTATCCGCATCGATCTTCCAGGCTCTTTGAATTGATAAAGGCAGTCGGTGCATCGAATCATCCGAATACTGGCGTATCTCTGGGCATCGCCGTATACCGTAGCCGGTATCGGAATCGGATTGATCTTGGGTGGTCGGTTCCGACGCATCGACGGCGTGATCGAAATCCACGGGTCCCGGATTGCAGGTGTGTTGCAGCGGATGCCCGTACCGGCGATGGCAATGACATTTGGGCATGTCGTTTTCGGTGTGACCGAATCAGCGCTGGATATCACGCGACGTCACGAACACGTTCATGTTCGGCAATATGAACGTTGGGGACCGTTGTTTGTTCCAGCCTATCTGGGCGCGTCGGCCGTACTTTATTGCCGAGGACGCGATGCCTATCGGGATAACCCGTTTGAAGTCGAGGCCTACGCGATCGATACGCCTGACTATTCTTGTGACAAATAGACCTGCTGGGATTCTGTTCTGAGCAACAAGCGTGCGATCTACGCGACGCGATCGCCGGAGATGGCGTTCGAGCCTGGGTGACCCATCGCCCGCAGGACATGGCTGGGCGAATGCAAATTAGCGACAACCTTTGCATGCTGTTTCGCTCGCTGTCTCAGGGCCTCGCGGTGCCGTGACGCCTGTCGCAGCAGTCCTGCGATCTCTTGGCGGTTTTGGTAGATGAAACCGACACTGCGATGCCCTCCCGCGATACGAACCTGATCGGCCATCCAGCATTGATCCGGAACGATCACCGGAACTCCGCGAACCATCAGTTCCAGCAAAACCGTATTGCAGTGAACGGCATTTTGAACCGGGTCGTGCAAGAATAGTCCGACGTCTGCCGAATCCAGCCATTCATGATAGGCCGCTGTTGGCATCTTCGACCCCACGACTTCAATCACATTCCCTGGTGCGTGATGCAGACCCTGTTGATAGATCGACTGCAATGGTCGCGGAACGACATCGGTCCACCCGAGTTCTTGTTGTTGGACAATCGGTTTCATCGACAAGGAACAATGCTTGGATTTCAAATGTCCTTCGATCATTTGCAGCACTTCTGTGATCGCTTGCTGGCGACGTGGCGATTCATTGGATCCTGCCAACAGAATTTTAGCTGTGTCTGGCTTCCCACCTGCGCCGATGGTACGCGCTCGCGTCGGATAGGGAATGGGTGTAACGCGTTGTTGCAGATCAGATTCTTGCATCTGCGATGCCAACGCATTGCTGGTTGCGAATAGTCGTACCGCATGTGGCCGCAACAGATAGAAACAATGATTGACTTGATGACCGAACTGTTTGAGTTGTTCGACACGGTCTGCCAGATTGCTCTCCCGCTGTTTTGGCACCCCTTGTAACGGGTGGTAAATGGGTTGATGAAAAACCAGATCAATGCGGAGGGCAAATGGCAGGTCCGCTTTTTTCATTGCGGCAGCCAAGGCGAGCATGGTGAAGTCGTCGGCATCGTTTAACAGAAGTGTGTCTCGTGACGTTGGTTTCAACGCGGCAAGCAGGCGGAGGAAGTCCTGGGACCAGTGTTGCAACATCGCTTCGGGCCGATCCACGGCGGCGACCATCTTTTCTGCCATTCTTGCCCAAGTGTTTTGAAAACCGGTTCCACCGACCGGTTTGCCCGAAAGGTCACGGCTTGATTTCGATTCGCCATCGGCTCGCAACGACCAACGTGAGAGACGCCGGACATGAAACGCGCGGGCCAACGGTACCGGCGGCGAGAGTTTTGCTCGTTTGGTAAAGCTGGCGTGGGTTGCCAAACCGGGACGCAGACCCAATTGTTTGGCGCCCGACGCGATCAAGCTTGCAAATTCAAAAGCAGGATCGCTCGGTGAGGTCAGATTGCAATCAATGACGATCAATCGACCGCTTCGAAGAGCGATAGCTTGTTCTGGAGAAGATGGTTGGGGGGGATTCATGCTGGCGTCCTTGCCGCTTTACATCCGCTGACCGCAGTTCCTTGATCGTATTTTATGGAGGACTCAGGAACCAATAGCGGTTCGCAAGATTACTGGAAAACTTTGCGGTTGCTTGTACAGGCAAAGATTTCGTAACTAGAGCAACCTCCGTCGTTCTTTTCACAACGTGGATCCGAGCGGCGCCGATTTGCAGTCATTAGATAAACCCCCTTTTGCAATGTTTTTCCAGCGCAGAATGTGCCGCCGGATGATCATTGACTCAGCGAACCAATACAGCGAGGCACGGATGCACGCTTGCCGACATTCATGGACTGTGATTGCAGTTGCCGTCATGACGACATGCTTGATTGGCTGTCAGGGCGCAAAGCCCCAGGGGCAACTGATTCAGTTGACAGAAGATCCAGTCGTCCAATTGACCGACGTTACGCCACCACCACAACGTCTGTCGTCGTCGCAAACACCTACTAAGACACGTTCAGCAAATCGCACTTCGGTGCAAGTACCAAACCGCGAACTTGCGTCCAAACAATCCACTCCACCAACGAACACCGAATCAGCCGTACGCACACGATTGGTACAGTCCTCTCCGACTGACCCCGGTACACAATCAGACGTAAACCGTGCCCCCAGTGACCGGGTCCCCAGTGACCGGGCCCCCGGTGATTCACCCAAGACGGCCGCGGCCAAATCGGCAACAACCAAGGTCGCATCGGCGGAGTTGGGAGGTACGCCCGACGAGAAAACTCAACTGCCGCCAACATCGATGGAGGTCGCGCGTAAACAAGCCGCAAGCAAGCCAGTGGCGACCAACGCGTCGACGTCGGCAATGGCTCCCGAAAAATCGGCTGCGAATGCACGCACGACGGGCTCAAACGTGCCATTTAGCGACTTGCCGGTGGATGTGCGAGCGCGGGCCATGCAGCGTTTGATCGCGAACTTGGCCAGGAACGCGCAGCCAACAACACAGCCGAAATCCTTGAATGCTAAGTTGGCATCCGCTGTTAACAATCTGCCCAAATTATCATCGGTTCGCCGCAATCCATCGCATCTGACGCCGATGCGGATCGCCGCGTCCAAGCCAGTCGATCAAGTACCGCATCGAGACATCGCAAAACAATCGGTCGACAAGATCGCCGATGCATCCGCCAGTCATCCATCCGCCAGTCATCCAGCCGCCAGTCATCCAACCGCCAATACCAAGCCGGTTGCATCCGCGAACGTGGCTCGCGCCGCGTCCGAAGCCGTGTCCGCGGGTCTGACGGAACTCAAGGTTGTTGAGATCAAACCGAATACCGTCGACCCGATGTTGGGGACGAAAACCAAGTCGGCTAGTCAAGAAACTGCGGGGCCAACCTCTGTCGCTGCAGTGCAGGCACCGCCGGTCGTCGTCGAGGCCGAGCGTTCAACGCAAACCAACAATTCGGTTGCCACCACGCAAACATCCCCTCGCACACGAACAGCCGCGCTACCACAGCCGGTCGCATTGTCCGATCCCGATGCCGTACCACAAAGTGTAAATGTACAAGCCGGCGTGGTCGCAAAACAGTCGGTCGTTGCGAAATCATCGGCCACGCAGGTCGCGGCAAGCGAGGCTCCACCGTTTGCCATGCCATCGGACGCCGCCTTGCCGGATGCGATCGGGCACACCGCCAACGATACGCCGCAAAAGTCGATACCAATGCCTCATCAAGCGGTTGCCAGCAGTGATGCGACTGTATCGCGAGCTCGCGGCCACGCCAATACGGTCGACTTGTCGCAATTGGATTTAGCGATCCCCCGAATATCGCAAGAACTGTACCGCCTGCCACACAAGCTTCAACGTGATCAGTTCCGTGTTTCGCAGGTCGGATTGCCCGATCCAAAATACATCGACGTCGGCTCGCCTGTGTACGAACGTGATCTGCCTGGTGGTCAGTTTGTTCAGCCAATCGCAGCGCATCCAAAATCCGACAGCCGAATTCAACCGGCGTCGGCGGTTCGTCCCGCGTTGGACAAAGTTACGCGTGCCAACGGCCGGCCAGGACCGACTGCCGATTCCATTGCCGCCGCGATTCCATCAGCGGCACCTGCCGTGCCAACGCCGTCCATCCCATCAGCGATTCCGCCGGTGAAGCCATCATCCGCGCCCGTCCAGGTGCCGCCCGCTGCGACAACGGTGGCAAGTGTGCAGCCAAACGTGTTTACGTTACCCGATCTCAGTATGATGCCCGAAGCGGCACGGCGCGAAAATTCACTTCTGCTACCGGAGATTCCAACAACAAACGTTGTTGCAACATCCCACCAGTCGCCGCTGGATTTCCCAGGTTCCGGCTCTCAGGAGATGGGGGACGCACCGACGAGTTCGGCGATTGCGGCGCCGCCGCTAACGGCACCGAGCGATCCGTCGTCGATGTCCGACCAACAGCTCTACGAAGCGTTACTTGCGCGATTAACCGATCCCCAAGCTGTCCAAAGTGAAGCAGAACGGAGTCGTCGGTTGATCATGGCACGCCACCTGATGGTGCTTTCTGGCGATCGTGAGAACGCGGTCAAGCAGATCGACGGATTGAGCAGCCAAGAACAAGAGTTCATGCGCAGTCAATTGGAAGGTTTATGGACCATGGTTGATCCCAAAGGCCATCCAGTTGCTGGACGCCGATTTTCGACCGCACTGCCCCAGCTTCGCGAAGCGACCAGGCACTTAGCGGCGGCTGCGGACGAACTGGAGGTAAGAAGTTTGGAGTTTTGCACCGAGATTGAATCGTATGGCCAAATCAAACCGTTTCCAAAACGGCGGTTTGTTGCCGGACAGCAGGTGATTCTGTACTGCGAAGTGGACAACTTTACGGCCAAGGAGTCAGCCGAGGGTTTCGAGACGCATTTGCAGGCGACGTATGACATTTTCAACGCGGACAACGAAAAAGTCATGAGCCAGCGATTACCGGCCGACAAGCAAGTTTCGCGCAAGCTCCTACGAGATTACTTCATCGCCTACCAGATGAACCTCCCCAGCAAGTTGACACCCGGTCAGTATCGGATGCTGTTGACGATGGAAGACGTCGAGGCCGAGAAATACGGACAGTCAAGCATTACGTTTGAAATTCTTACGCTCGATCAGGTCCAATAGGCTGGCGAAGGCATCGAGTTGTCCAACACGCACCGCACGCGTGTGGGACTTCGATCATGCATTGCTTCCCACGCGAACTACAACTCGATGGTGTCCATCACCTGGTAAGTCGGGCCGCCTTTGTCCATAAAGCTTGCGATCAGCTCGACCGCATCGACTTCCATGTCTCCCAGCACGATATCTTTGTGCTCTTTCATCCGAGCGATCACCTCGCTGTCCGCTGTCCGACTGCGGCTACGTGTGCGACCGAGTGTCAGATGCGGTCGATAATCTCTTGGCTCGGGTTTGAATCCGAGATCAGCCATCGCCGTTTCGATTTCCGCGACCAGTTTCACTAGCGAGCCACTGGGGTCCTCGACACCGACGTACAATATGCGGGGCTTGTCGTCGTCAGGAAAACCGCCCGTGCCGGCGAAGTTCAAAAAGAAGGGTTCGTACTGGTCGCAAATGGTGCCCAGAGCGTTACAAATTTCTGGGACTTCGGTATTCTCGACATCGCCGAGAAATTTCAGCGTGAGGTGCAAATTATCAGTCGGCACCCATTTGATCCCGTCGTCCGATTCGCGCAACTTGCGGATCAGTTTGGTGGCTCCGCCGGTGACGTTGCCAGCGAGTGGGATGGCAATGAAGGTTCGGATTCTATTCATACCGAAATCGTACACTCAAACATGATTCAGTTTGATCCGCCAGAGTTCAAATCGCATCGATTGATCCGCGGCGGTCATTTACAGACGGTTTTTTCGGTCGGTCGCACCGAACGGCCGCCCGAGCGGTCGGTCGCGCATGTGGTCGAATTGCCCGACCAGGACGCTATCGTACTGCACGAGGACTGCGCCGAAAGATGGACGACCGGGGATCCATCGATTCTGTTGGTGCATGGACTATCGGGTTGCCATGCCGCACCCTACATGATTCGCTTGGCCAACGGATTTTTGAAACGAGGCTATCGCGTGTTCAGGATGGACATGCGGGGCTGCGGTGCGGCCTGGGGACTGGCGCGACAATTGAGTCATGCCGGACGCAGTGACGATTTGATCGCCGGCTTGGACAGGGTCGCTCAACAGGCTCACAGCGGACCTATCTATGCGATCGGCGTGTCGCTCGGTGCCAATCAGCTACTACGCGCGGTCGGGCGTATCGGTGCTGGATTGGATCGCCAACCCGATTGGTTCGATCGCCTGGAACGTATCGCTGCGGTCGCGCCGCCATTGGATTTGCAACGTTGCAGCGATAACATGCAGCGCCTATCACGCCGCGCCTACAACTACTACTTCATCCGCCAATTATTAAACCGGGTGCCCAAGCGTGTTCGCGAGCGAGAGGATTGCCAGCGCATTCTCAGCGCCGCGCGGCCCAAAACACTGCGGCAATTGGATGATCGTATGACTGCGCCGCTGAGTGGGTTTGCCGACGCGGCGGAGTACTACGACTTTGCGTCGGCGTGCAAAGTCATCCAGGACAACCCTGTACCCACGTTGCTGATCGCGGCAGCGGATGATCCGATCGTGCCGATCGATTGTTTCACCGATCGAGCGGCGACATTACCACCGACAACGAAGCTATTAGTTGCCGGTGGCGGTGGGCACAATGGATTCATCGGCCCACGAAAAGAATCGTGGATCGACGACGTAATGCTACGTTGGTTCGATTAACCGGCGCAGGCACGGCGCCCCGCGTACGAAAACGACGTACGAAAACGACCCACACACGGCAACGAATCGCCGCCTTTTAATTCCAACTCTATTTCTCGGTCCAAACCGGTGGGGGTTCGATTTGGTCGGCGACCGGCGAACCTTGGTCCTTGCGTCCGCTGCCTTCCAGGCGACTGATGATTTCGACCGACATATCCGCATCACACTTGATTTGGCAGCTCAGCCGCACGCCTGCTTCGGTCACTTCGCGAGCCCGCAGCGTTTCTTTTTCTGCCTCGGTAATTTTCTCTGGCTCGCCGGCGACGAATTTCACGCGACAGGTTGTGCATTTGGCATGACCGCCGCACGCGTGCAATTGGTCGGTCCCCGCGTCGTCAACCAATGCTTGCACGAGACGTTTGCCCTCTGGCACGTCAAATTCGCCGATGGTCGTGCCATCTCTTTGTACGGTTAACTTTGGCATTACGCGAAAAACTCCATCATTGAGGGCGGAATCAGAAAGTTTGCTGAGTGTAACTATCGCCAGGAATCTGCGAAGTCCCATCGTCAACGAACAGATCGGTGTTAAGATAGCGGATTGGCGCGGAGCTGGCGGCTGGGTGGGATTTTGCCCATTGGAGTCGTCATCGCTGGATTTTCACCGCGGCATGATTTTGGACGCACAGGATTATTCGCGACCTCTGGATTGCTTGAGTATGGAATTGACGTCGGATGATGCGATCGCGGCTTTTGGTTTGCTGATCGCAGAAGCTGCGAAGGGTTTAGTGGATTCGCACAGTGAGTCGCTGGATAAACGCGCTGCAATGTTACGTGTTGAATCACCCACCTTCGAGCGGGTTGGCGAGCAACTTGCGTTCGAATTCAAGGTCAAAGGCAATCGGCAGAAACCGGTTGCCACGTCGGTGGTCGTTGTTCCCAATCGAGGCGAGCCGGGCGACGATTACGATTATTCTCCGTTAAACGTCTCGCTGGATACTGTACCGCACTGCGTTTGTGCGGATTTTAAACGCGACAAACAGTGCTCGCACACGCTCGCAATCTCGTGGTGGCTACAGGAACAGCTGGCACGACGAAGTATCGGCGACGTTTTTGATTTTTTTGAGGAGTTAGAAGTCGACACCGTCGCTGCGGGACGCGAGTTGGTCGACAAGGTGTTGAAGATCGCCGACGAAGCCAATCAGGTCGAGCCGCCGAAAGAACAAACGCGGCTGCAGTGGCGAGTTGGTTTGTCGGATTCGCGCTACTACGCACCCCTGACGATCATCGCCTACGAGCAGCGTCCGCGAAAAAACGGAAAAGGCTGGACCAAGGGACGCGAAGTTCGCAGCTACGATTTGCTCAAACGTGACTTCACTGGTCACAAGATTGACGGCGAAATCGCCGGCCTGATTGCTTCGCCCAGTTACAGTTTCGAAGGAGACCATTTCACTGAGTTTCGCGCGCTGCAATTACTCGCTGGGCATCCCAACGTCACGTGGGACGACGGCAATGCGACGCCGTTGTTGGTTCACGCCGGTGAATTGACGTTGAATTTGGAGCCGGTCGAGATCGATGTGGAGGGCGATGGCGGTGAAGAAACGGTCACCCGGTTTCGGCCCATGATACGAATCACCGGAATCAATATCGACGTTAACGATTGCGAAGTCGTTTTGGGTCACGGCAGCCCCGTCACACCGATGGTCGTTTTGGCCGATACCAAACACAATCGCTTAGTCGTGTGCACGCTGCGAAATCCCCGTGCAACGCGTTTGATCCAGTTTTTGTTGCAAGCCGATATGTCCGAAACGCTCTTCGATGCCGAGACGGCTGGGAAGATGGCGGTCGGTGCGGCGCGTGTCGATTCCCTGTTGCGAGTCGAGTTGCCGCAACAGTTGGCAGGCCCCATCCAACAAGGCAACGAAGAGTTGGTGATCGAATTGCGGCCGCGCGTGGGTGCGGGATTGCACGTCGCGCTGCTGATGCACGAAGACCGATTTCGCGAAGAATTGACGCCGGGCAAGGCTCCGGAGATTGTGTCGTGTTTGACCGAAGCGGGACCGATTCGACTGCAACGCGATTTGGATGCTGAACGCGAGCGTGCTGAATCGGTTGCCGACCGCTTTCAGTTGTCGCAATTGAGTTTGGATGCGGATTATGGTTGGGTCGCCGAAACGGACGAGATCGCGCTCGATTTGTTGGCACGACTCCATCAGGGCGGTGACGAAACACCGCGATTGATTTGGCCCGAAGGGGAATCGATTCGAGTACGCGGCGAGATCACACCAGGCGCGTTGCGAGTTCAAATCGACGACCGAAAAGATTGGTTTGGGCTCTCGGGTACGATCTCGCTGGATGGTACCGAAGTCAATTTGTCGGATCTGCTGACCGCCGTTCGCGACAAACGTGCGCTCGTCCAAGTCGGTGATCGAGAATTCGCAAAAATCAGTGACGGTTTTCGAAAACGATTGGAGCAACTCGGCGACGCCGTGATCGCCGATCGTGGATCGCTGAAAGTGGCCGATGCCGCTGTTCCCGCCGTTCAGGATTTGATCGGCGAAGACGTGTCGCTCGAAGCGACTGCTCGTTGGCATGATTCAATCGCACGGCTGGAGTCGCTGGCCGGTTGGACGCCCGAAAAGCCCGACTCGCTGGACGCTCAATTGCGTGACTACCAGCTGGACGGCTATCGCTGGCTGGCCCGGCTGAGCCAATGGGGTGTGGGCGGCATCCTGGCAGATGACATGGGCTTGGGAAAAACCGTTCAAACACTCGGGTTGTTGATCGACCGTGCCGCTGACGGACCCGCCCTGGTGATCGCACCCACCAGCGTCGGTGAAAACTGGATCCGAGAAACCCAGCGGTTTGCACCTGAATTGAACGCAAAGCTTTATCGTGACAGCGACCGCGATGCGTTGATCAAAGGGGCCGCGGCCGGTGATGTGATCATTGTCAGCTACCAATTGGTTCAACGAGACGTCAAACGGTTTTGCTCGCGGGTCTGGAACACGCTGGTATTGGACGAAGCTCAGTTCATCAAGAATTCGCAAACCAAGACATCGCAAGCGATCCGCAAGATCGATGCACAGTGGCGAATTGGATTATCCGGTACGCCGCTGGAAAATCATCTGGGAGAACTGTGGAGTCTGTTTCGCACCCTCAGCCCAGGGTTGCTTGGATCGTGGGAGCGTTTCCGAACACGGTTTGCCGATCCGATCGAACGTCACAAAGACGACGAGCGTCGGCAGTCCCTGGCACGTCTGGTGCGACCGTTCATTCTGCGTCGGACCAAGGACAAAGTGCTCAGCGAATTGCCGCCGAGGACAGAGATCCTGCTGCAGGCCGAATTGAGTAAATCCGAGCGGAAGCTTTACGAGGACGCTCGGCTCGCAGCGGTCGCCGAGCTCAGTGGCGTCGTGGAGAACGAAAAACAGGGCGAGCAGCGGATGCGGACGTTGGCTTGGCTGACGCGATTGCGGCAGTTGGCTTGCCATCCGCGTCTGGTCGACAAGTCGTGGTCCAAGAGCTCGGCAAAGTTAGACCTGCTACTGAACCTGGTCGAAGAGTTGCAAGAAGGCGAGCATCGGGCGCTGATTTTCAGTCAGTTTGTCAAACACCTGACCGTCATTCGCGAAGCCTTGGATGAACGCAAAGTCTCCTATCAGTATTTGGACGGTTCAACACCGGCGAAGGAACGCCAACGACGTGTCGACGCGTTTCAAGAGGGCGACGGCGATCTTTTCTTGATCTCGCTGAAAGCCGGTGGCACGGGATTGAATCTCACAGCAGCGGATTATGTGATTCATTTGGATCCGTGGTGGAATCCTGCCGTCGAAGATCAGGCGACCGACCGGGCTCACCGAATCGGACAAGAACGTCCAGTGACAGTTTATCGATTGGTTGCCGAAGGGACCATCGAAGAGCAGATCTTGGAGATGCATGCCGACAAACGGGAGTTGGTTGCGGGCGTCTTGGATGGCACCGATCGCGCGGCGAAAATGAACACGGAAGATCTGATCCAATTGATTCGCGAAGGCGTTACCGCCTCCTGATCGCACGTTTGCGAGCCGTTGATGTCAATGATCTCCGGATGCTCCGCTGAAAGTGCAAATGTGGGCAAAAATGGGTGCTTTTCACTCCCTCTGCCAGCGGTTGACCAGACGTGTCAACGCGGTGGCGAATATTACTTGTGTCAGGCAAACGAGCCACAAGCTTCTCCACTTTAACAAGCGGAAATGAATTGGTTGTCGGTCTAACAAACCACCGGTAGTATTAACCACCCACTGGTTTTGGCAGCTCCCATTTTTGATCGCACGTGTGATCATTCGCTGCCAAATGAAGTGATCTTCGCATGGGAATCTAGAAGGATTTAAGGGAATGGCAAAGTCAAAAAAAGCAACCGCGGCACAATCCAAAGGCGTCAAGCTGGATCCCGGTATGAAGGCAGTGTTGGAGCGAGAGCCAGGTTTGAAAACCACGCTTCAGCAAATCGAAAAGACTTTTGGTGATGGTGCGATCATGCCGTTGGGCGCGTCGCACAAATTGCAGATCGATGGAATTCAAACTGGCAGTCTCTCTCTGGACATGGCTCTGGGCGGACAGGGGATTCCACGCGGTCGAATCATCGAGATCTACGGCCCAGAATCGAGCGGTAAGACGACGTTGGCGTTGCACGTTGCCGCTGAAGCACAAAAGGACGGCGGCATCGCTGCGATCATCGACGCTGAACACGCGTTCGATCCCAGTTGGGCCAAGAAACTGGGTGTCGAACTCGATACGTTGCTGGTCAGTCAGCCGGGTAGCGGCGAAGAAGCGATGCAGATCTGCGAAATGCTGGTCAAGAGCAACGCGGTTGATGTGATCGTGATCGACTCGGTCGCGGCTTTGGTTCCCAAGAAAGAATTGGAAGGCGAAATTGGCGACAGCCACGTCGGTCTGCAAGCACGATTGATGAGTCAGTCGATGCGAAAGCTGACCGGTGCGATTGCCAAGAGCAAGTGTGCGGTGATCTTCATCAACCAGATCCGCGAGAAGGTCGGTGTGATGTTCGGCAGCCCCGAAACGACACCGGGTGGACGAGCGTTGAAGTTCTATAGTTCTTGCCGAATCGACGTGCGTCGGATCGGTGCCTTGAAAGATGGCGAAGAGCAAGTCGGACAGCGTGTCAAAGCCAAGATCGTCAAGAACAAGGTCGCACCTCCTTTCCGAGTGGCCGAGTTTGACATGATGCACACCAACGGCATCAGTTACGAAGGCGATTTGCTGGATCTGGGAACGACTCACAAGGTGGTCAATCGCAGTGGATCGTGGTTCAAGTACGGCGAGACTTACTTGGGGCAAGGTAAAGAGAAGGCACGCAACTTCTTAATCGAAAACCCCGATGTCGCCGACGAGATCAAGCAGAAGGTCATGTCGGCCGGTGGTTTCGCCGCTCCGCTGAACGATGAATTGCCCGAATCGGGCACCGAGGAAGCAGCGGAGGTCAGTGAAGAAGCGACCGAAGAGATTCCAAACAGCTAGTTGCCACTAGCGACCAAGTCAGTTCTTGCCAGAACCGCCGTCGAACAAGTTCCCGTTCTCCAGGGACCTGTTCGGCGGTTTTTTTTTAATGCCTGAAACTCGTCGAATTCGTAGGCCAGGACCTGTCCTGGCGTGATTTTGCCAGGACAGGTCCTGGCCTACGGTCAACTCACATCAATGATGAAGAAGTATTAGCGAGACAGTGTCACTTTGCCCGCGAACTGCCAGAGATATAAGCACGAAGCGTAAGCGAGTGAGTTTGCCGTAACTGGTTCAATGGCTTTCGCTCCGCGCAAGTAAAGACGCACAAGTGTCGCTGTCCAGTTAGTTGGTTTTGCATGTCGCCCATGTGTCACACGCCGGACGCTGCGGTTTCAGAGGACCAGTTTGTCATACGTGCTGTCCTGGTCGACGACGTAGTCGCTCTGCCGTTCAAATTGCACTCAGTTGCCGACTTCGGCGTCTATCGCAAACGTGACAGTCTCCCAGGTGACGGGCGTTAGAAAAGTCTTCTATTGGACAACAGTTCCAGCAATGCTTCGTCGACGCGTTCGGCGTCGGCCCGACTTGTCATGACAGCAGGCGTCCAGGCTTGTTTGCTGGTGCGATTTGATTTTGAGGTGGAATAATAGTCAGGCGAGTTCTTCGTGTTGGCCGACTGCGTGTCGATGCTGCTTTCGGTGGTGCGACTTGAATCGTCTGCAGGTTCAGTTTGTGTCGATCCGGACAACGAGCGTTGACTGACCGATTGCGAGCTCGTTTGGTCCGGCTCAAAGACAAGGAAGGCCACTTGTTCGGTGGTGTGGCTGCGTTCGGAGTCCCTGATCTGATCTTCGTCGACGATCAAGTTCAGGGCGGACGCCGTCAACGGGTCACTGCCGTAGAGCACCGGCCAGGCGCCGTCGTTGCCGTCCATCGCTGCCGAACTGACGATGGCCGTTGTCGGCGCGGTCAGCCCGCTGAGCGAATACGAATACCCGTTGGAATTATTACTCGAGCCACGGACGATGTCGGATCCCACGGCGGCCTGGAAGTTGTATCCGTTCGCGCTGCCGCTGCCCGTTTCGATCACCAGGTAACCGATCTCTTCATCGATGCGGGTCGTATCGCTATCTTCGGCAACATGTTTGCCGACATACAGTGTCGATGCCGACGGGGCGGATCCGCGACTGGAACCGCGGGCCCAGAAGACCGACCAGTCAGCGTCGTTGGCCGTCATCACTTGACCGACGACCACGGGACTGGTGTAGCTGTTGTTGTAGGTGCGTAACTGCCCGTTCCAGGAACCGCGTCGATCGGTGACGGTCGAATTGAATCGAATCGCTTCCATCTGGATACCGTCGTCGGCCAGCGTGTACACGCCTTCTTCGACAACCACGTAGTGCACCTGGACACCGGCGGGGACGACGCCGCCATCGGTTCGCTCGACACGCACATCAAAGCTGTCTCCCGAAGCGTTATCGACGCGAGCCACCATGGGAATGTTGTTGCCGGCGCCGTAGTCAACCGTGGCGACCACCACCATCGATCCATACGTGTGCGGCAGCGTGACCGTTTGCCACTCGGCCCAGTCATCGGCGCCAACAACATCGGTGGCCAAGCCAACTTCCAACTTTGGTCCCGCAAGTGGCACGGTCTCGATTCGCACGGCATCGGCATTCAGGTACCCATCGGCAACGTCGGACAATTCCACGACCAAGGTGCCGTTGCTGTCGACCGTTACTGGCGTACCCAGGTTCTGGAAGTTCGTGCCGAAATTCACGGCATCCGCCTGCGGCGCGTTCTCTTGGTTCACTGGGATCGTCGTAGAGCCCTCGGTCGTGCCAAGGATTCGATAGGGAGCATTGGTCGCTCGGTTGGGGTGTGCCGTCCATGTGACCGACACTTGATATTGTTGTCCGGCGGGCAATCCAGTGAAGGTCCATGTTGCGACATCCGCGTCGCCATAGTTGTAAGCCTGACGCACGTCGTCCTGGTATCCCTGCCCACCCCACGTTTGCCACGAGCCGGTTGTGGCGAACCCTGGATCGCCGTCATCGATGATCTGAACCGGCGCCGCTGGCGGCGCGTCGTTGTCAGTGATGTTGGCGGTGACGTCGGCGACGGTGACACCACCGTAGTCAGCGCCGCTGGCGGTATGCGTGATGTCTGAGATGTGGAAGCCTTCCTCCACCGTATCGTCAATCGCTGTGACCGTCACAGGTTTGGCGGTGCTCCAATTGGTTGAGTCAAAGGTCAGCGTCGTCGTCGAAAGGGTGACTTGGCTGCTGTCGTGCCCGATCGAGATAGTGACGATACCGGTCGGCTCGCTGGTCAGCACGACTGTGTAATTCTCCGACGTCGCGCCTTCTTCGCTGACGTTCACGTCGGTCTTGTTGATCGTGACACCCGCCAAGTCATCGTTGGTAATCGTGCCGGTACCTGTATCGGTCAGGTCCGAGGAACGAGTCCCCAAATCTGTCGTTGTCGCCAACGACGCGGTGAAATTCTCGTCAGCTTCGACCACATCATCGTTGTTGATGGTCACGACAACAGTTTGGCTAGTCGTGGAACCAGCCGTGAACGTGACCGCACCGGGCGTGTGGTCGAAGTCCGCCGTGTCTGTGCCGTTGCTCGCACCGTCGGCGTACGTCACATCGACCGTGACCGAAATGTCGACGGGGTTGCTCAGCGAGACCTGGAAGGTCATCGTGCCGGCGTCTTCGCTGGCCGATTGATTGTCGATCGTGAAGGTTGCGGTGTCATTGTCGTTGATTGTGCCTGTGCCCGTGTCGGTGTGGATCACATTGCGAGAGCCAAGAGTTGTGGCGGTCGACAGCGCCGCGGTGAACGATTCGCTCAGTTCGACGATATCGTCGTTCGTGATGGCCACGGTCACCGTTTTGTCGGCCGTGTCGTTCGCTGCGAAAGTCACAGAGTCGGCGGCGTGGTCAAAGTCTCCTGCTTCCGTGGACGCATCGGTGTAATTGACGTCGACTGTGACAGGGATGTCCAGCGGATTGTCCAATGACACGGTCAGCGTCATTGTGCCAGCAGACTCGTTGACCGTTTGATCGTTGATCGTGAAGGTCGCTGTGTCGTTGTCGGTGATTGTGCCCGTGCCGGTATCGGTCAGATTCTCGCTGCGGCTGCCGAGATCAGTTGCAGTCGACAGCGACGCGGTGAACGATTCGCTCAGCTCGACGATATCATCGTTGGTGATCGCCACGGTAACAGTCTTGTCCGTGTTGTCGCCGGCGAGGAAGGTCACCGAGTCGCCGGTGTGATCAAAATCGCCTGTTCCGGTGGACACGTCGGCGTAACTGACGTCCACGGTGACGTCGGTGTCGAGCGGGTTGTCGAGCGAGACCG
>JABDKS010000306.1 GCA_013002105.1 Pirellulaceae bacterium
TTTTGTTGACGGCGCTCGTCGAATTATTGACCAACTTGCACATGGCTAGAATGCCATGTTCCCGTCCGACCATTACAACGGGACTAACCATACCGCGAACCGGAGCGGCGAAGTGAGGCCGAATCGAATGGACAATCAATCGTCGCCGCCCGGTCAACCCTGCCGACTATGAAGTCCTTGGTTTGCAAGTGACGACTTGCGGCTTTGTGTGATTTCTTTTACATGGTTTGCAACGGTGTTTGTTGATGCCTGAGGCGGATTCGATTCACTTCCGATCGGGTACTACACGACTATTCGAGTTGTCGGCGCTCGCGTGGTTGCTTCTCACGCCGTCTCAGCATTCCTTGCAGTTTTCCATCGATGGTTCGATTGGCTGCTTGATGGGTCGCTGGTCACAGTCTTTAACGCGGTATCGAAGTACCGGTCGTGGTGAGTGATCTCAGCGGAGGGTCAGTCCTTCGGAGATGAATTCGGTCAGTCCTCATAGCATGGTGGTGATGGGTAAAAGGCCTCGAGGCTCCATTCGTTATCTCGATGTCAGCAAGCTCGCACTTACACGCATCGGTCAGGCGTCCGGAGTCACTCGAGGCGGTAAGTGGGCTTGGGTTGCATCGGGTAGGGTTTCGGAGTCACTCGAGACGTTTACGTTTTGACCGGGGAGACGCGCCGTGATCCAGCCCGCGGTTTCTTGCGGCGACTGGGCGCACAGGGTTGTTTCGGCTTGCCAGCATGCAGTTCGCCGGCCGGCCGCACCTCCGGTCGTTTGACTTTGATCTTCACTTGGTCGGGATCGAGATCGGGAAGCAACTTCTTGGAGTCCCAGTCCGACTCATCTCGCATCATCGCCCAAGCGACCACCGCGATCTTGCGAGCCAGCGCGATCCCCGCTTTCTTCTTGCGCGTCGCCTGACCGCCGTGGATCCGTGCGAACGTCTGTTTGGCCCACTCGTTGTAACGCGTGCTGCACCAGGCGCATTCCAACAAGATGCTGCGTAACATTCGTGGTCCCCGTTTGCTGATCCGGCCGTTACGGTCGATCTGGCCCGATTGATACTGCTTGGGAACCAGACCGAGATAAGCCGAGAGTTGGCGACCACTTTTGAAGCGATGGGGATCGTCGATTGCCGCGACCAAGGCTTCGGCAGTCTTACGGCCAACGCCGGGAATCTGTAGCAGACGTTGGGTGTGTGGATTCGCCTTAGCGAGTAGCTCAAGACGCTGTTCGACTGTTTTGAGTTTCTCGGTCAGATCATCCAGCTGTGTCAGTTCCAGATCGAGCTGGCCTTTCCAAAGTTCATTCAGCTGACAATCGGCCAACGACTTTCGATAGCTGTCGATCAGTTGTCGCCCCAGGCACCATGCTCGTTTACCCGAGTCAATCTCGATGCCACGGTTGGCGAACAACGATCGAATTGCATTCTTAATGCGGTTGATTCGCTGATCAAGTGTCTTGCGGTACTTGATCAACGTGCGTTGTTCACGGATCTCGGGCTTGGGAATGTGGACTCCTTTGAGGTCTCGCATCATGGTCATTCGGGCCAGCCGCAGCGCATCGTCTTTGTCGGTTTTGCGTTTGACGTTTTTCCACTGCCAGGCTTCCTCGTTGGTGCTGCAAACGAGCGTCTTGACACTAAGTTCGTGACAGACATCACTGATCCAGCCACTCGGCCCGCAAGCTTCCATCACGACCAGGTCGACATGGTGGAGTTTCAGCAGCGTTGTGATGGCATTCCGGGTTGTTGGCGTATTCTGAAAGACTGGTTTCTGCTTAGTGGTGTCAAAAAAGCATGCCATTGAGTTGAATTTGCCGAGATCGATTGCGAGAATGAGCATGTTAGAACTCCGTCGGTTTGGGGTGACAAATTGTGCAACGTGCAAGCGTTAGCACGGCCTAGTCAGCAGCGTAATGCAGTCGACTCGCCCCAAACCACGGACTTACATGGATTCTTTATGTTGCGAATATGTAAATGGAAATCGAATTACTTGACAGCACAAATCGATCGCGTCTCGATCGCATCGCGCCCGACGTTTTCGACGATTCAATCGTTGAAGCATCCCTGAATGATTTCATTAACTGTCCACGGCATGCTTTGGCGCTCGCGGTTGATGAGGACGTGGTGATCGGTATGGCGTCTGGTTTCGAGTATTTCCACCCTGACAAAACGCGACAATTCTTTATTGCCGAGGTGGGCGTTACTCCAGAATATCGGAACCAGGGAATTGGCCGTTGTCTGGTCCAACGTCTAATTGATCACGCTCGTGATCGTGGATGCTGCTACGCTTGGCTC
>JABDKS010000314.1 GCA_013002105.1 Pirellulaceae bacterium
GGAAACGGTGGACGCGACACTGGGAGGCGATGGCGGGGTTGTCGCTCCCTGCGGAGTACCCGCCTGATCCAATGCGGCCGGCTTCTTGGACCGACGTTTGGTTTTCGATTTGCGTTTAGACCCGGAACGCTTCGTTTCGCCCGATTTAGATCCGGCTGATTTCGATTCGCCCGATTTCGATTCGCCCGATTTCGTTCCGGGCAATCCTGATGGCGGTGCGGACGCCGAGCCGGTGGTCTTGTTTTCTGCAGTGCCGATCGATTGAACCGGCGCAATCGGTGGTGCCGATGTCGCTCCCTCCGAATCGTTGTTAGGTGTTGTCATCCCCACCGCGCTGGGTGAGCTCAGAGATGCCAAAATAGCATTCAACGCATCGGCGATCTGCTGTGTGGACGCAAAGCGGGCGGCAGGATTCTTAGCCATCGCAAATGCGATCACACGCAGCACGGGATCCCCCGCTTCACCTTGCTCAATGGCTTGGCTCAGTTCCTCTGGCACTTGCGATACGCTCGCTGCAATCTCTTGTTCGACATTGTTGCCGGCGAACGGCATGCGGCCGACGAACATGCGAAATAGTAAACATCCGAGGCTGTAGATATCCGTCGCCACCGTACAAATGGCTTGTTGGTCCGCAAACTCCGGTGCCGCGTAGGCTCCCGGTGATTCGGTTGCACTAATCCAGCTGAGTGATTGATCGGCACGTGGCACACGTGGCGGGCCGGACGGGTCACGCAATAGGATCGCGTCGCCCTGGCTGGTCATCCAAACACGGTCCGCGCGGACTTCACCATGTACAAACGAACTGGTGTGCATCGCCGTCAACGCGTTGGCCACGGCGATGCCGACGTTGAGTGCCTGCCGGCGTTCCACTTTCTTTTTTTTTCTCGTCAGATCACTTAGCGAGCGCCCCGGCGACAGACGCGAAAAGACCTCCCAATCGGTCCCCGGCGATCCATACAACTCAAAGGGCTGTAACGACTCGTGCGCCAGACTCGCGTGGGCGGAGAGCCACTGGCCCAAATGTTCGGTCAATTGAGCTGCCGGCACACGCAGCAAGAACCCACGCCTCGGCGGCGAACCGGGCAGCGATCCAATCATCTGAACGGGCAACCAATGACCCAGCGGCAATGCGGGTTGATCGCTGGTTTGAATGAATCGACCAAAGCGAATCTCGGTAGCGATATCCGATGTCAGCGCGCGAGCTTGAAATTCGGTCAGTTCATCGGTTTGGACCAGATATCCGGCTAATTCTGCCGCATCGGCCGCTGGCTGATCGTGATGGGCGGTGCTGTACGCGGCAGCCAGTCGTTTGCAGCCGTCCGCATCAACGATGCCGCTGTGAACGAGTCTTGTCCAAAATTCGCTCAGTGCGATCGGCATGCTGCGGCAGGATTGGTCAGAGTCGGGAAACAAATGGGTCGTGGTCGCAAATATTCCGGCAGCAACTATTCTACTTGATCGCGAGGACCGATTCATCGCCACATGTCGTGGTGAATCGCTTTGCCTCGGACTAGAATCGACTTTCTATCCGTTTTGCCTATCAATCGGATCCGCCGGGAAATCTTGGTCCTGTACGACGACAGAGTGCACGCCCAACACCCGCTGACCCATGATTGACCTGATCGATCGAGACGCGCAGTGAACATCGTTTACCTGACCACCGAAGCTGTACCGTTTGCGAAAACGGGTGGTTTGGCCGATGTTTGCGGAACGCTGCCGGCAAAGATCGCTTCCCTGGGGCATCGAGCGGCGGTCGTCATGCCCGCCTTTCGCGGAATTCGTGATTGTGGCATGGCAGTCCACTCGACCGACATCAGCTTTGCGGTCGCGATGTCGGATCAAAAACTGGTCGGCGCAAGACTGCTGCAAAGCACACTGCCCGATAGCGAAGTCCCGGTTTGGTTCATCGATCAACCGCGTTACTTTGATCGCGACGGACTTTACGGTGACGCATCGGGCGACTACGCCGACAATGCGGAGCGATTTTCGTTCTTTTGTCGCGCCGCGTTGCAAGCCATCTCGCGAATGGGTTGGATGGTCGACATCGTTAATTGCAATGACTGGCAAAGCGGATTAGTCCCCGCGTTGATGAAAAACATGGCAGGCCGTCATCCTTGGGTCGCCCATGCAAAGTCGGTCATGACGATCCACAACCTTGCCTACCAGGGTTTATTTTCGAAACACGAGTATCATTGGATTGGGCAAGATTGGATTCATTTTCATCCAGACCAATTCGAGTATTACGACGGTCTGAACTTTCTGAAAACCGGCATCGTGACCGCCGACACCGTCACCACGGTCAGTCCAACCTACGCCAAAGAAATCCGCACGCCCGAGCAGGGATGTGGCCTGGACGGTGTGTTGGCGTCGGTCGCCGATCGTATCACCGGAATCACAAACGGGATCGACTTGGAAGCATGGAATCCTGCAACCGATCGAATGCTGCGTCATCACTACGACGCAACCAATTGGCGTCAGGGTAAGACCGCGAATAAGCTCGCGCTGCAACAACATTTCGGCATGGCTCCCAATGGTGACGTTCCGCTGATCGGATTGGTTGGGCGACTCGCCGAACAAAAAGGCTGGGACTTGATCGTGCCGGTCTTACGACGACATTTGATGGAGAATCGACCGACGCAATGGGTCGTCTTGGGCAGCGGCGACGCCGGCATCGAAGCCGCATTAAAAGAGCTAGCCGAGACGTTTCCCGATCGTTTTGGATTGCACGTCGGATTCAGTGATGAACTGGCCCACCGCATCGAAGCGAGTTCGGACTTATTTGTAATGCCCAGCCATTACGAACCTTGTGGACTCAATCAAATGTACAGCCTTCGCTACGGCACGATTCCCATCGTGACAGCCACCGGAGGATTGGCCGACACCGTCGTCGATTGCACCGCAGAGACACTCGCCGATGGCACGGCAACTGGGTTTTGTCTGCGGGATTCGAGCGTCGATGCGCTCGATGATGCGATCGGCCGAGCACTCCAACTGCGGTATCACTCCCCAGAAAAATGGGAACAACTGATCCAAACGGCGATGTCCCAAGATTGGTCGTGGAGGAAGAGTGCTAGCCAATATCTGGAGCTTTACGAGCGTACAATCTCCCTTAGTGCAAGCGAGGGCTGAGCGTTGATGGCAGAACCGAAAAAATCGAACTTTTCTGCAAGGCCGGCCATCGTATAACACGAAAGATTGGGTACTATTTGTCGCAGATACGTCTCGCGGTCACGGTGGAATAATTGGTAATCCTGCGTTCGTTTCTACTCAGTGCGCATGATTTTGACGCGCCGTCATTTTGAGTTTTATTGGGAGCTACGCTGGGCAATGCTTGATACCGCTGAACTGAATTCGCAACCGCCACGAAGCATTGCGGAGTTTGCTCAGAAACATTCTGCCAGTTCCCGGTTCGATCCAATCACCGGCAATTGGACGATTTTTGCTCCCAATCGCGATCAGCGTCCCAACGATTACAAGAAGAATCCATCCAAAACTCGCACGACGATTAACCAATCGGCTCTCGAGTGCCCTTTCTGCGGTGGTGCCGAAGATGAAACACCAACGGCTGTTTGGGTTGGTCGAAATGCCGACGACCAAGAGGTAACTTCGCAGCGAGTTGCCACCAACGCGTCGCACTTGCTCCAACCTGGGCGGGCTACGACGTATCCGCGTGCCAAGACAACGCATCATTGCAATTCGGTCCTGGCCACGACGCAATGCACCGATGATCCTGCCGTCATTGATGACCTGTCGCCAACGGATTGGTCGGTCCGAGTGGTACCCAACAAGTTTCCCGCGATCACGGATCATCGTGAAGAACGGCGACGACCTGCGCCTGCCAACGACCTCTTCCGGGAACAGGAAATCGTCGGTGGTCACGAAGTAATCATCGAGTCGCCCTCGCATCACCAATCGTTACTCGAATTAGACACCGCCAATTTTGCTTTGGTATTCGCCGCGTATCGGGATCGGATCCGGTACTGGAATAGCATCCCCGGTATTAAATACATCAGTGTTTTCAAAAATTCCGGTGGCGAAGCAGGGGCATCGATTGCGCATAGCCACAGCCAATTGATCGCGTCGAACATGATGCCGACGCGAGTTCGTGCGACATTGGAACGCGTCAACAAGTATCGGGCCCAGACCGGTTGTTGCTTGCAATGCAATTTATTGCGAGCCGAGTTGAAAGCAAAGAAACGGATCGTGGCGCGTGCCGAATCACTGGTTGCCTACTGCCCGTTCGCCAGCAGAATGCCGATGTTGGTCAGGATCACAACAACCGACCACGAAAGTCGTTTTGATCAGTTGACCGATCATACGATCGAATCGGTCTCGAAACTGGTGAAACGTGTTGCTTCGTGGATCGAACGTGCCCAGCCCGGTGTCGCATACAACTATTTGCTTCGCACGTTACCGCCGGGCGCCCAAGATCATTCGCAATCATTCCACTGGTCGCTGGAGATCTTTCCCCGCATGACCAGCATCGCCGGGTTTGAATTCAGTAGTGATTGCATGATCAACCCGGTTCTGCCAGAGAATGCAGCGAATCAGTACCGAAGTTATGCGTTGGCCGAGAGCCCGCGCGTTGTGCTTTGATAGTACTTTGATGGCATGACTCTTGCGTTGCCAGCATTCTGCGGCAACGACGACGCTGTGAAACTTGCCCGCCATGCTGCGCGTATCGACACAGCGAGTTCGCGTATCGACCATCGCATGTCAAATTGGATGGATTGAACCGCTTGAGCCGGCCGATAATCGGTAAAAGCTATGATGTGATCACAAGCCAAGCCATCAAGATCTGCACACCCAACGGATCGCGTCCTCGCTGTTCGTCGTTCGCAATCCTCCGCTGTCAAAACTTGATTAATGGCAGAGACAAGGTCCTTGCTCAGACGCTGAGGTTGCGTAGACGCTGAGGCGGTTCGACAGATCCTATGCGAACTCTACAATTGTGTCGCGTTGAAACAGCATCCCATTCATTTGCATCCACAACGGTTTAAGTGACGAAGATTATGTCGCCAAACGTCCATCTGTGTCTCGTACTGCACAACCACCAACCCATCGGGAATTTCGATGGTGTCTTTGAACAGGCCTACCAGGACAGCTATCTACCGTTTCTCGATGTGTTCGAACCGTACGAGAAACTACAAATCTCGTTGCACACGTCCGGCCCTCTGATGATGTGGTTGGCCGAGCGGCATCCTGATTATCTCGATCGCATTCGGATGTTGGTCGAAGCCGACCGCGTGGAGATCGTTGGTGGCCCACAATACGAACCAATTCTGACGATGCTGCCGTCACGCGATCGCATTGGTCAGATTCAAGCCTACAGTGATTGGCTCGAACGCAACCTGGGCGCGATGCCCACGGGGATGTGGACACCCGAACGAGTTTGGGAATCATCGCTGACGCGCGACGTCGTCGACGCGGGTATCCAATACACGGTGCTGGACGATTTCCACTTTCGCGCTGCCGGTTTGTCCGGCGACGACTTAACGGGATATTTTATTACCGAGGACGACGGGCGGATTTTGCGGATCTTCCCCGGATCGGAGCACCTCCGCTACACGATCCCATTTCGGCCAGCCGCTGAAACGATTGAGCACTGCCGGGCGATCGCCGAACGCTCACCCGGTGCCGTGCTGACATTCGGCGATGACGGCGAGAAATTCGGAACCTGGCCCGACACAAAAGTTCACGTGTACGAAAAAGGCTGGCTACGATCTTTCTTCGACGCCCTGTCTGACAACGCCGACTGGTTGCATACGATTACGTTGGGCGAAGCGATTCGCCGCACGCCACCTGCCGGCAAAACCTATCTACCCGATTGCAGCTACCGCGAAATGACCGAGTGGTCGCTGCCAGTAGAATCGCAAATAACGTTTGACAAAACCACGCACGACATGCACGACGACCCGCGTTGGGAGAATCTGCAGAGCTTCGTTCGCGGCGGCTATTGGCGTAATTTCAAAACCAAGTATGACGAAACCAACGAGATGTACGCACGGATGATGAACGTCAGCCGTCGTTTGGCAGACGCCGAAGCCGCCGGGATTGATCCCGTTGTGCTTGGTGAAGCCCGCGATCATCTTTACCGCGGTCAGTGCAACTGCCCTTACTGGCACGGCGCTTTTGGCGGCATTTACTTGCCCCATTTGCGAAACGCAGTTTACGAACACTTAATTGCTGCGGACACAATCTTGGATCAGGCAACTGGGGCGGACAACGGCGTGCAGGCAACCGCCGAAGATTTCAACTTTGATGGCATGCAGGAAGTCCGCCTGAGTAATAGCAAACTGTGTGCTTGGGTCGCTCCAGGACGTGGCGGACGAATCTACGAATGGGACGTTCGCGACATCAACCACAATTTGTTGGCTACGTTGCAACGAAGGCCTGAAAGTTACCACCAGAAAGTCCTCGCGGGTCCATCGACCGACGACGGTGATGGTGCCGCCAGTATCCATGATCGTGTGGTCTTTAAACAAGCTGATCTGGATGAACGACTGCAGTACGACCGTTACGCTCGCAAGAGTTTGATGGATCATTTCTATGACAACGACATTTCGCTCGAGCAAGTCGCGCGCGGCGAAGCCGACGAGCGTGGCGACTTTGTCGAACTCACCTTCGAAACAAAACTTCGTCGCGGCAGTGATCGTGTCCAAGTCCAGATGCGACGCGACGGCAATGCTTGGGGAATTCCAATCACATTAACCAAAGCCATCACCATGGTCGCCGATAGCGATCAACTGGAAGTCACATACTTGCTGGAAAACCTACCGCCCAGCCAACCTCTGCACTTCGCCATCGAATTGAACTTCGCGGGACTACCCTCGGGTGCCGACGATCGTTATTTCAGTGACGGCGACTTCAATCGCCTCGGTCAATTGGGCGAGCAGTTGGACTTGCATGACGCGACCGCATTGAATTTGTCCGATCGTTGGCTGGGGATCGACGTTGGTCTGCAGATTGATCGTCCCAGTGGTATCTGGGCATTCCCGATTCAGACGGTCAGCCAGAGTGAAGCCGGTTTTGAACTGGTTCACCAAAGCGTTTGCGTGCAACCACATTGGATTGTCACGGGCGATGCCGATGGACGCTGGCACGTCAAATTAGACATTGCCGCGACCTGCCAGCAACGCAGCGAAACGATCAACGAAGAACAAGTCATCCGCTTGTAACAAAGTCATTGATCGCTCCGCGATCATGACGAACGGCAACCCAAAGTCATTGATCGCTCCGCGATCATGACGAACGG
>JABDKS010000340.1 GCA_013002105.1 Pirellulaceae bacterium
CGCGATTGAGAATCCTGGCGGAACAGCATTCGTACAAAGTCGGTGACGATCCAAAAATTCGCCTGCACTGGCGCGAGCAACCCGCACTCGCCTTGGTAACATTCGAAGGTGCCTCCGTGCTCGGCTACAAACTGGTGAGACTCGACACCGGTGATAACGACTTGACGGTTCCGATGGAATCGGGATTCGCGCCCAACTTTTTCTTGTCCGTCGCTGTGATGGAAGGAAACCGTTTCCATTGGGCTCAAAGTGAATTTCGCGTTTCGCAAGAACTCAATGTCGTATTGAAACCGAATCAGGAGCAACTGGAACCGGGCGACGATCTCTCGGTAGAAATCCAGGTGACAGACCCACAGGGTAATCCGGTTCAGACGGAACTATCACTAGCGCTGATCCAAACGAACTTGCTGAACATGTTTGACGATGTCCAGGGGACGGTGAATGCCTTGTTCAGTTCGGGAACTCGTCAAACGTCTGTTCGTCAAAGCACCAGTTGCACTTTCAGTTATCAGCCCAAGACTCGTAGCGTCAGTCAGTTTCTGCTGGCCGAGGCGGATCGCCGCGCAACACTTGAAAGAGAGGTCCGTGCATTGGCTGAGTTGAACGAACCTGCCGTCGTTGGGGACTTTGCTGTCGCAGGAGTTGCTCGCATCGATGTCAACGGCGGCGTAAGTCTTGATGATGAGATCGTTCAGTTCGATGTCGATTTTGCTGAACAAAACTATGCCAACATCGCGGGCGACGTGATCCAAGAGGATTTTTACGGACGACCGGGATCAGCCGGCCGATCTACTCAGTGGGCGGCGCAGGTCCAAACTCGCACGGTCCCCGTCACCAGAATGCGAACCGAAACACGCACGCGTAGCGTGCCGGTCACAAGCTATCGAACAGAGATACGTGATGGACGATCTGTTCAAGTTCCGTATACCGAGATGCGAGAACAATCTTACGCCGTCTCTGTGCCCTACACAGAACAGGTTGAACAGAGTTATACGGTTCAGGTTCCACATCAATACGGTGGCGCAACGAATCGTTACGCTCCGACAAGCGGCGGTCAGGCGGCGTCCGCGGGCGCCATCGTCCACATGAGTGATGGGGCTATGGAATTCGCGATTCCAAGCGACCGTCTGTCCGCAGCAAAATACAAACAATCTCAGCTGGGACAATTAGCACAGCAAACGCCTCGTTCCAATTCGCCGTGGGGGCTCGGCGGGATTGAACTTGGACTCGTACATGGTGCCAACGCAGCGAGCGACGCAAACCTGAATTGGTTTGACAACAAAGCAATCACCGTGAACGGCCTGACGAACAAGGGTCAATTTTTGGCCGTCAATGGCCGCGGTGAGCAACAAGTGCGTCAACTGGTTCGTGAAGCAGGATTGCAGATATTGCCCCAAATGGCACACGCCGAAACCGCCTTCTGGGATCCCGCCATCGTGACCGATAAAGCGGGTAAAGCAACCGTGACAATTCGTATGCCGGCGCGTTCAACGGCGTGGCGTTTACGAGCCAAAGGAATCAACTCGCAAACCCTGGCTGGTGAAGCCACCGCGGATGTGATCACTCAAAAGCAACTCTTTGGCGAGATGAAACTGCCGTTGGTGTTCACCGTTGGTGATAAACCGACAATTCCCGTCGAAATCCATCATTCGATCGACGGCGACCACACACTGAACGTCACGCTCAAAGCAACGCTGGGCGAAAAATCGACCTCACAATCCAAATCGATTGATGTCCAGGGCCCAGGAATCACCGACATCACTTTTCCTATCGAGATCAGCGATGCGCAGCGGGCAGTATTCGAATTATCCGTGACCGGCGGCGACGACTTTGCGGATCAATCCACACGAACCGTTGCCGTACGCCCGTACGGGTTCCCGGTTTATCAAACCGCCAGTGGAACGTCGTCACAAAGTACGCTGGCGTTGATCGATTTCGATCGAAAGCTTTCACCCAATGGAACGTCGCTGGAGATTTTGATTGGTTCGGACGTGCATCGTGCGCTTCTGGAAAGCGTTACCGACGGTGGCTATTTCCCCATCTTCCGCTGCGGCCTGCCGAGCTCCAATCCAATCGAACGCAGTGTCTCCGATGTGCTGGGTGGAATCGAACTATTGAAAATGATTGGCGGTGCACGTGACAACGACACGCCACAAGCTCAAGCCGTCGCAGGGCGAATCACGGCCGCTGTTGGCCAGCTGGTCTCCGCACAAGGTGAAAAGGGCGGATGGTCCTGGACGGCTCAAGCAAGCTCGGGAGAATCCGACTCGCTACTCTCATCCAGAGTGATGTGGGCACTCAGTGCTGCTCGCAACGCCGGATTCGCTGTTGCGCAGGATCCCTTTTCTCAGGGCAAGGCCTACCTGAAAACCGCGTTTGCGGCGACGGCACAAGGTGATCTGGAACGCCAAACGATTCTGCTGCACGCCATGGCGGTTGCTCAATGCGGCGACTTTTCATTCGCCAACCGGCTCTATCGCGAACGCAATCGGCTCAGCGTTTCGGGCAGGATACACCTGGCCCTGACATTGGCGGAAATGGACCGTGACGAAATGGCCGGGGAGTTGGTTGACATGATTCAATTACCAACCGACGAAACGGACATCGATGCTGCTAGCAGGCAGCGAATCTTGCCTTGGATGAGAAACCGTGTCGAACTGCAAGCGATGTATCTGCTCGCGATCCAGGAGGTGAAACCGGGGCATCCCGATGGGCCGAAACTTGCCAAATCGATCATGGCCGCCCGCGTTGGATCGCGATGGCCTGTGGAAAAAGCAAACGGGCCGGCGATTGCCGCATTGGCACGCTGGAATGCTCGTGCGCAGAACCTGTCGGAAAAATACAAGCTGACGGTCTCGGTGAACGATCGTGAACTCAAAACACTGGTCATCGATCCGGCAACCGATGGTAGTCAGCGCATTGAAGTGCCGATGGATATCCTTCATGCCGACAAAACCCAGCGGATCGAGTTTCAGCTCGACGGACGTGCAACCTTCAGCTATTCGGCTGTGCTGACTGGATTCGTCGATGCAAACAAAATCACAAGCACGACCCGGCAGTGGACAGTTAGCAGGCGTTACGAACCGGCCCAACGAATGTTCGATGGCAGACCGGTGCCACGAGGTTTTCAAGTCGTCAACGGCAGCTACAGGTCGTTTACCAATCCGCTGACTCAATTGGCCGTCGGCGATCGCGGTCAAGTCACCCTTTCGCCGCGCCGACATCAAGTCACCGGCCGAATCGGCGAGCAATATGACTACTTGGTTCTAACGGAGTCCATTCCGCCCGGATGCACTGTGCTGGACGGCAGCGTGAGTGGCGCCTTTGAACGGTACGAAATCGAACCCGGCCAAATCACTTTTCACATTGGCAATCGTCGCTACCCGGGCGACATCCAATACACGTTGATCGGATACATCCCGGGACAATTCAATACACCCCAGTCGATCTTGCGCAGCTTTTACGAACCGTCGCAATTCGCGGTTTCGAACATCAAAGCGTTGCAGGTTTTGGAATCGGGTAAAGAGTCGGTGGATGAATATCGATTGACTCCGGACGAATTGTATTACTTGGGCGAAAAAGAGTTCGCTAAGGACAATTTCGACGCCGCTCATCAACACCTAACCCAACTCTATGACAACTGGCGTTTGGACAATGACAAATATAAGAACGCCGTCAATTGGCTCTTCTCCGCGTCGCTGGCCAAAAACAATCACGGCGATAGCGTTAAATATTTCGAAGTCTTGAAAGAAAAGTTTCCCGAGGTCGAAATTAGTTTCGAAGACATACTGAATGTTGCGAAGTCGTATCGTGAACTGGGCGAGTATGAACGAAGCTACTTGGTTTACCGTGCAACGGTCGAAGGAAGCTTTGAACGGGAATCGCAAGTGGCAGGCTTTTTGAATGCGCGTGGCGAATTCGTTCGCAGTGTTCAAGCAATGGAGCGAATCCTTCGCGATTATCCAGCCGAGTCCTACGTGGCGACCGCCACTTACGCGTTGGCCCAAGAGACCTATCGACGTGCGCCAACCGCCAGCGAGGATGCGAAGTTTCGCGAATCGGGAATCACGCGCGTACACCTGATTGATGGTGCCATCAAGATGCTCGATCACTTCGTCACGACCTGGCCCGAGGATCCAGCCGATGACCAAGCGAGTTTTGCGTTGTCGACCGCGCTGCTGGATCTGGAAAAATACGAATCCGCGATCGAGCGAAGCGAAAAATATGCGGAACGTTATCCCAAAAGCCGCTTGTTGGATTCGTTTTGGTACATCATCGGCTACAGCCACTTTGAATTGGAACACCCTCAGGAAGCACTGAAGATGTGTCGCAAGGTTGCCGAGGCGACGTTCCCGGTGGCCGGATCCGGCGGCACGCGTCCGGCAGACAACCGCTGGGAAGCGATCTACATCATGGGGCAGATCTATCATTCATTAGGACAAGCCGCCGACGCGATCGCACAATACGCCAAAGTGAAAGAACGATTTGCGGATGCTACCGAGGCGATTATGTTCTTTAACCGCCAAGAAATCTCGCTCGATGAAGTCACCACGATCGAACCAGACGAAGACAAGGTTGTCGAGTTGCAATTCCGAAATGTCAGCGAAGCGGCGATTAAGGTCTACCGAATTGACCTGATGAAATTTGGGCTGATGCAGCGCAACCTCGATCGAATCACAGCGATCAATCTTGCCGGAATCCGACCCTATCACGAGGAAACGGTGAATTTGGGCGATGGCAAGGACTATCGCGACCGCACCACCGAACTTTCGCTGCCGTTAAACGAAGAGGGTGCCTATTTGATCGTCTGCCGTGGCGACAATCTGTACGCGTCGGGACTGGCGCTGGTTTCTCCGTTGACCCTGTCGGTCGAACAAGACGCGACAAGCGGACGTGTTCGCGTGAGTGTCAAAAATGCCACCAATGACAAATTTGTCAGTGATGTGCACGTCAAGGTGATCGGCTCGGCAAACAACGATTTCAACTCAGGCGAGACGGATCTACGCGGATTGTTCATCGCTGACGACGTGCAAGGCACCACAACCGTGATCGCCGTCAATGGAGATGATCGCTACGCGTTTTATCGTGGTGATGTCACGCTTCAACCCTCCGCCAGTACCAATGAGCAAGCCGAGGCGAGTCAGGTAACCGAATCACAAGAGCCAGCAATGGGACAACAATTGCAAGCCTCGCCACAGATGGGAAAAGACGCTTTGCGGGGCAATCTTTTCCAACAGAATCGCCTGTTTCAAACCGAGCAGCAGGGAAACTACGAAGGGCTATTGAACAACGGTCGCAAGGGCGTGAAGTCGAAAGAAGCCTATTAATCGGACTTCCGTCTTGAGTCATTAAAGGGAACCGGCACCATGCTTGATCTGCGTCACCGCGCCGAGTTGATCGCCTCCAACGCGTTCATCGCTGACAACGCAACCGTCCTTGGCAATGTCACGATGGAATCGGATGCCAGTGTTTGGTTTGGTGCTGTCGTCCGTGGCGATGCCGAAGCGATCAAGATCGGTTCTCGCAGCAACGTGCAGGACCTGTGTGTTCTACACGCCGATCCGGGATTTCCGTGCATCATCGGCGACGGAGTAACGATCGGACATTCGGCAATCGTTCACGGTGCCACGATTCACGACGGAGCGATGATTGGTATTCGCGCGGTTGTACTCAATGGCGCCATCATCGGTCCTGGCGCACTGATTGGCGCGGGCGCTGTTGTGACCGAAGGCATGACAGTTCCCGCGGGCCATCTGGCTGTTGGTGTTCCCGCCAAAGTGGTCCGCGAGCTTTCCGCCGAGCAAATCGAACGCGTCAAACACGCTGCTGCCCACTATGTCGAGGCGGCCAAACAATATGCCGACGATGCGGACCGCCGCTGATCGTTTGAAAGCAAAAAATACGGAAAACGCGCTCCGGCGACCGTCAATGGCGTGCCAATGGTGTCAATCTCCGCGGCATGCACGGGGAATTGGTCTAAGTTTCTGCGGGGAAGGTTGCTAGGATTCGCAGCATACGCGGCGTGTGTGACCTTCCGGCAAGGAACGTCGGCACGTTCGACAAAGGCACACGACCTCCACCACGCCCAATCGGAGATTCCACGGATGGGACATCCCTTTTCCGCCCAGACTCAGATCGATTCGATCAAAGAAATCTTAAATTCCGTCGCAGGACCTTTAGGGCTCAACGCGTCCATTCGACTTTGGAACGGCGATATTATTCCACTCGGCAACGAAGTGGATGGTCGTTTTACGATCAATCTTTCCGGTCCAGGTGTCATCGGCGAGATGATTCGACGCCCGAGCTTAGAAACGATTGTCCGCCTGTATGCGACCGGGCACATCGACTTTCAAGGCGGCGATTTGATCGACTTTTCCGAGGCACTGCAAACGACCCGTTCGACCAGCAATCGACAAAAGTTGAAACAAGTCAGCAAGTCGATGCTGGTCAAAAGAACGCTACCGTTTTTGTTTGCCAAAACCAAAACTGAAAATCTGCAACATGGGTTCAAGGCCGACGTTGTCGGGCGAGCCGAACCCAATCGTAATAACAAGGATTACATCCAGTTTCATTACGATGTCAGCAACGAGTTTTATCAATTGTTCCTTGGCGAACAAATGCAATACACATGCGGCTATTTTCTGGATTGGAATAACTCGCTGGACCAGGCGCAGTGGGACAAGATGGAGATGATCTGTCGAAAACTGCGACTACAACCGGGTGATCGAATGCTGGACATCGGCTGCGGTTGGGGTGGTTTATTAGTGCATGCGGCGCAGCAATACGGTGTTAAAGGCCACGGGATTACGCTTTCACAAGAACAGCATGATTTCACCAAGGCGCGATTCGAGCGACTCGGATTGACCGATCAATTGAGCGTTGAAATCTGCGACTATGCCGATCATGACGGCAGTTATGACAAAGTGGTCAGCGTGGGCATGTCGGAGCACATCGGGGTAAAAAATTACCCGAGGTATTTCGGTAAAATTAACTCGATGCTTCGTGATCGCGGCATCCTGCTTAATCATGCCATTGCACGACGCGCAAAGAGTTCCAAGCGACACGCCAGTCGAATTCGACCGGAGCGGAAGTTCCTGCTGAAATACATTTTCCCTGGATCAGAACTGACGCCAGTCGGGATGACCACGGACTTTATGGAGAACAGTGGCTTTGAAGTGCACGATGTGGAATCATGGCGCGAACATTACGCACTGACCACCAAATACTGGTGCAAGAATCTGTCGGCCAATAAAGAGCGGGCGATCGAATTGGTGGGCGCCGAACGCTACCGTTTGTGGGTCGCTTACTTGGCTGGAGCATCGGGTGGATTCACCAACGGATCAATCAAGCTCTACCAAGTGCTTGCGACCAAGCGTGCAAAGAAGGGATGGTCGGGAATGCCGCTCACCCGCGCGGACCTCTATCGTGCCGCGTAATAAAAAGCAGAACTGGCATCCTCCAAGCAGAGCCGAAACTCTCGTACGAAACTGAGCTCGTAACACGCTGCGATCATATACATGCGCTGATAAAATGCGCTCGTAGCGTGTTAAACGATGACTCTGCCGGGAGGGCCATACAGTTTGCTACGCGTCTTCGTCAGCTGGTGTGACGTTTTCGGCGCGAGGACCCTTTGGGCCTTGCCCCTCGTTGAATGTGACACGCTGTCCTTCTCTCAAATCATCGAAGCGACAAACTTCGACGTTCGAGCAATGAAAGAAAAGATCCTTTTCTCCTCCGGTGTCAATGAAACCAAACCCCTTGTCGGTCAACCGCTTGATAGTGCCTTCTGCCATCTAACTCAAATCCAAAAAACGAGATCTCGTGGTTTTGTCCTCACCAACGTGCTTCGGACCATCCACCACACGCGCAAAAGTGTAACATTTCGAAACTGGCGTTCCCACTAATCCAAGCCAAGAAACGAGCCAAATTTTTTCTCGATCGGCAGGTCGCATTTCGCTGCAAAGCCCGCAATTCCCCGCAATAACGTCGTTCACCGCTGCCCAGACGACCTGCCCGGTTCGAACACTTTTTTTGCCAGTTGCGGTTCAAAACACCACAAAATAGAGAAGCTGGAGCGACCGGAAACAGGTCCCAATCATGCCGCTGGAGCAGATGCAATTCGTCGATCAAATCGCTGGATCGCTGCTTGGCACGGCCGTTGGTGACGCAGTCGGATTGCCGTTGGAGAACCTTTCGCGACGCCGTCTCGATGCGTGGCTAGGTAACAAGCCCTTACGTCACCGTTTCTTACTGGGCTACGCGATGGTTTCGGATGATACCGAACATACGTGCTTGGTGGCGCAGAGTTTGATCCGTAGCGGCAACGATGCAGAAAACTTCGGTAGCGACCTGGCTCGACGATTGAAATGGTGGCTCGCCGGATTACCCGCCGGCACCGGACGTGCCACCGCGCGTGCGTGCATCCGGTTATGGATGGGAATCGATTGGCGACGTAGCGGCGTATGGTCAGCCGGAAACGGGCCGGCTATGCGAGCCGCCATCATCGGCGTCGCAATGACTGATACACAACAGGCGATAAAATTCACCCGTGCGTCATCACAGATCACGCATTCGGATCCAAAAGCAACGTACGGTGCATTGGCAATCGCCTCGCTTGCCAATCACTTTGCACACCGAGCTCGCGACACAACCGTTTTCGATGGCCTGGAGTCGATGTTCGCTCGCTGGATCAACGCGAACGACGACGACGCGGCAGAGCTGATGCAATTGATCAACGCGGCAATAGCGAGTGCTAGACAGGGCGAGTCGACTCAGGAGTTTGCGCAACAGGCCGGTTGGGAGCGAGGTGTGACAGGATACACCTATCAAACAGTGCCGGTGGCCGTCCATGCGTGCTTGCGACATCCGGAAAACTTTCGGGCTGCGATCGACGGCTTGGTTCGGTGTGGCGGAGACGTCGATTCGACTGCCGCAATAGCCGGCGGCATCCTGGGAGCCAAATTGGGTGAAGACGGGATTCCCGATGACTGGCTCAATCCGCTCATCGAATGGCCACGAAGCAAAGCTTGGATGCGTCAACTTGCAAGGGTCCTCGCCGATACCCGCAGCACCTCAACGGATCCCGCCGATTCACTCCAATCAGTTTCGTCCAATTCGGAAATGCCGACGATCAATCCTTTGGCCCAATTGGTCCGTAATCTTTTCTTCCTAGCGGTCGTTCTTGTGCACGGGCTGCGACGTCTATTGCCACCGTATTAGTTTTTGGCGGATCGTTACTGCCATCGAGCATTTGAACACTCCGATGGCCAGTTTTTCGCAGGCTAAGGATCAAATCGGTTTCAACACACTTTTGACGACTTCGCCTCGATGCATTTTGTCAAACGCGGTATGCCATTGGTCCAGCGGCCACACGTCACCGACGATTGGTTTGACATTCAATTGTCCGCTGGACAATAGCGCGATCACGCGTTCCCAAATCGGCCAATAGTGACTGAAACTCCCCTGTAGACGGACGTTTTTTTGCACCAACGGGTCCAAGTTGAATCCGAGCGGTTTCGGGCCCCAGCCGACTTTGCTGATCCAACCGGCTGGCCGAACGATGTTCATCGCGATCTCCAAGGTGGCGCTGGCACCAGCAGCATCAATCACACCGTCGCAACCCAAACCGTCTCGTTGCATCGCCCACGGTGCAGCGTCGCCGGTGATCCCAACGCAGCCGTATTGTTCCGCGATCGTCAAACGATGTTTGTCTTGCTCCAACCCCACCACCGCCACTTCGGCACCACACAAACGAGCCATTGCGGCACATAGTATCCCGATTGTCCCCGGCCCCAAGACCACCACCCGATCACCCGGTTCGATCGATGCATTCTTGACGACGGCGTTATAAGCGACGCAGCACGGTTCGGTCAGACAGGCTTGCTCCAACGGCAACTCATGGGGTACCGCGTGCAAAATTCGCGCAGGAACCGATACAAATTTTGTCATCGCTCCGTTGACTCCGTAGCCAAATCCTTTCCGGGTGGGATCCAAGTTATACAGTCCACGACGCGTCATTGGGTTGTCGGCACTGATGATCGCAGCGGTTTCGCTGACCACGCGATCCCCCTGAGTCCATCCACGAACATTCTTGCCAGTCGCGGCGATGTGTCCGCCGAACTCGTGTCCCAATACGACGGGGTAGTTAACGGGCCACGAGTGATCGGCAGTCCATTGATGTAGGTCACTACCGCAGACGCCGACGTTGGCAACTTCTAACAAGACGTCATCGTCACCAAACTCGGGCTGATCGATCTCACGAATCTCCACCGCACCAGGCTGGTTTGCAAAATTGACAACCGCAGCAGATTTGCTCATGAAAGGTTCTTTATAAAAACGAGGATGAAGCCGCTTACGTGATGGTCCCGACCACTATCGCGAAACTTCTTGCGCATGAACAGCATCACAAATCATTCTCAGCGACCCTTCCAAATCGCCGTCAGCGGTTTTGAAAGCGTCTGCGTCGATTGTCAACGGTGCACCGAGTACGACGAGCGGCGCGCCATGAGCCGGACAGGCGATGGCTTGTTCTAGCGTCAATCCGCCCACTGCCTGGACCGGAACTTTGACCGCTTGAACGACCTCGCGCAACTGATCCATCGGGCTTGGCAACGCCAAGCCTGCGGCGGCGATACCGCGACGTTCGTCGTAGCCGATGTGATGAATGACAAAATCACACCCGAGGTCTTCCAAAAACTTGGCCCCCGCCACCATGTCCGGGCACACCATATTATCGCCCATGACTTGGCAACCAAAATCGACGCCGGCTTTGACAACACACTTGATCGTTTCCGCATGCGCACGGGCCATCACAACGACGTGTGTCGCGCCGGCCTTGGCCATCATCTCGGCCTCCAGGTAGCCACCGTCCATGGTTTTCAGATCTGCCACGATCGGTACATCTGCAAACGCTTCACGCAGCTTTCGCACACCGTGTAATCCCTCGGCCAAAATCAGCGGCGTACCGGCCTCCAACCAGTCCACACCGGCTCGCAACGCCAAAGCGGCCGTATCCAAAGCTTCGTCAATGTTGGTCAGGTCGAGCGAGATTTGGACGATCGGTTTCATAGTGGTCATGGGTCGAATGATTCGTACAGCGATGGATGCGGCGCGTATTGTAGACGTTACGCGATGATCTCTGCGATCGGCCGACCGTGATCTATTTCCAACCGTTTGCGACCGGGAATCTCCAACTGTCGCGAATCGAGCCCTAACTGGTGCAAAATCGTGGCGTGAATGTCAGTAACATAATGGCGGTCTTCGACAGCGTGAAAACCGATTTCGTCTGTCGCTCCATGCACAACGCCTCGTTTGAGCCCGCCGCCGGCCATCCAAACCGAAAACCCGAAAATATGGTGATCCCTCCCGTCGGCACTTTGCGAACCCGGCGTGCGACCGAACTCCGTCGCGAAAACAACAAGCGTCTCATCCAGCAATCCGCGTTGATCGAGATCGATCAACAGCCCACCGATGGGCTGATCGACCGACAACGCCCGTTTGCTGTGATTCGCCTTCAATCCTTTGTGCGCATCCCAAGCGCCGGCGCCGCCACCACCGTGCTGGATCTGTATGAACCGGACACCGCGCTGAACAAACCGACGTGCCGCCAACAACTGCATTCCAAATTCACGACTGTGGCTGTGATCGAGTCCATACAGCGATTGGGTCGCCGCGGTTTCGTCAGCAAAATCGACCACTTCTGGAATTGATCGCTGCATCCGGTAGGCCAATTCATACGACGCAATCCTGGCCGCCATCGCAGCGTCATCGGGATAGTCCACGCCTCGCAATCGATGTAGTTGGTCGATCAAATCCACTCCGATCGAACGTTGGTCCGCAGTAGCGGGCACGTTGGACTTGCCAAAATCAAGTGGATTGTTGGGGTCAATCCGTAGCGAGACGGCGTCATGAGCGGGCCCGAGATAGTGGCCGTCCTTCTTGTTCCAGTACTCGCGTTTGCCGATCGAAATGAATTGTGGCAAATTCTCATTCAATGTGCCCAATCCATAATGCACCCATGCTCCCAGAGTAGGATGATCGCCGTCGTTTCGATGTCGACCAGAGTGGAACTGGGTTTGTGCGCCGTGATTACTGTCGGTCGTCCACATCGAACGCACAACGGCCAACTTGTCAGCGTTGGCGCCAATATGTGGAAACCAATCGCTGACTTCGATGCCACTGTGCCCACGCTTTTTGAAACCGACCTGCAACGGATACAGCTCATTTCGTTGGTTCCCATTTCCGTCCGGAACAACCAGGCGTTCGATCGCCAATCGCTTGGGATCTTGCGCGTCGGCAAACGGCGTTTCGGAAATGGTCTTACCGCCGTACTGCGTCAATTTTGGTTTGGGATCGAAGCTCTCCATATGACTGACACCGCCATTCATGAACAACCATATCACGCTTTTGGCTTTCGGGGCGAAGTGGGGCCGACCATTGGGCGACGACCCCTCACCCGACTTGGCGTAACCATCTCGGTGCAGCATTGCACCGAGCGCCAGTCCCGCGAATCCCATCCCGGCGTCTGCCGCAAAACGACGTCGCGTCGATACGCGATCGAGTGTTCGAATTTTTTTGTCGTTCATTGTCGACCTGGGGTGTGTCACCGGAGCGTTACGAAGTCGTTGTGATTCATCAGCACCCAAATGAATCGTGCTCGTGGTGTGATTTCGGTCCCGCTGCTTCTACTCTGCCAGGCGGACAACGCCTGCATGCTGGCTTTCATTTCCGCATCATTCGGATCGATTCCTAGCAAGTTCAAAAAAGCACATCGCACGAATGATTCGTCGTCGCTGCTAACCTCCTCGATCCGCTGGGCAATCAAAGGGGCAGATCG
>JABDKS010000510.1 GCA_013002105.1 Pirellulaceae bacterium
CGCTGGATCGGAAAACGTGATGTGAGCATTCACGCAAACAATCCGACGGTGTGATGTACCTGGCACGCTCGCTGCAGATTAGGATATTCGCTTCCGTGATACCAGTTTATCGCCACAATTTGAATGAAAATCGATGCTGTACTGCTGCTTGATTCGCCGCTGTGTTGTCCTGCTTGGATTCCTAATCGCCGCCACGATGCCCGCGTCGCAAGCGGTGGCTCTGGAGCCGGCGCGTCAAAAGCAGCCCAACATCCTGTTCATATTTTCTGACGACCACGCGCCACAAGCGATCGGGGCGTACGGGTCAAAAATCAACGAGACACCGAATTTGGACCGGATTGCAAAAGAAGGGGCCGTCTTTCGCAATTCGTTTTGTGCCAATTCAATCTGCGGTCCCTCACGAGCTTGCATCCTGACCGGCAAGCACAGCCACAAAAACGGTTTCTTGCGCAATGGAAACCAGTTTGATGCGGCGCAAACCACCTTTCCCAAATTGATGCAACAAGCCGGGTACCAGACGGCCGTGATTGGTAAATGGCATCTGTCGACCGATCCCAGTGGGTTTGATCATTGGGAAGTCTTGCCCGGTCAAGGCAGTTACTACAACCCGGACCTGATCCAAATGGATCGAACTCGCAAACGCTACGAAGGCTACTGCACGGACATCATTACAGAGAACTCGCTTCGCTGGCTTAAAGAGAAACGTGATCCCGACAAACCATTCATTTTGATGTGTCAACACAAGGCGCCCCATCGCAATTGGTCGCCGCCGCCGCGTCACTTTTCGCTGTACAAAGATATCGATATCCCCGAACCGGAAACCCTGTTTGACGACTATGCCAATCGCAGCTCGCTGCTGAAACAAAACGAAATGTCAATCCAGAACCATTTCTTCTGGGGACACGACATGAAATTCAACGGCGACAACCAATTCCCCGATCATTTCCTGGGCCGACTACCCAACGGCGAATACCGCCGCATGACCGATGCACAAAAAGCGGAATGGGACACCGCGTACGAACCAGAGAATCAAGAATTCATTCGACGAATGAAAGCGGGGGAACTGACGGATAAGCAGGTCGTGCAGTGGAAATATCAACGTTACATCAAAGACTACTTGCGTTGCATTCAAGCGGTGGATGATGGCGTTGGCAAAATGTTGGACTATCTGGACGAGTCGGGCCAGACCAACGACACGATCGTGATTTACAGTTCCGACCAAGGTTTCTACTTGGGCGAACACGGCTGGTATGACAAACGATGGATGTTCGAGGAATCGCTTTTGATGCCGTTTCTGATTCGTTGGCCCGGCGTCATCCAGGCCGGTGTCGATTCCACCGCATTGATTCAGAACATCGACTACGGCCCTACTTTTCTGGACGTCGCGGGAGCAAATGTCCCCGCCGAGATGCAAGGCCGCAGCATGGTGCCGATGCTGAAAAATCAAGGCAAACCATCGGCGTCGTGGCGAGATGCGATCTATTACGCTTACTACGAAAACGCCGCTGTCCACAATGTGCCTGTGCATGATGGCGTGCGAACCGAACGCTACAAGTTGATGTTCTTCCCGCGGACGCGCGAGTGGAATTTGTTTGATTTAGAGACCGACCCCAAGGAGATGAAAAGCGTTCATGCCGACGCCGCATACGCAGAAATTTTGGCGGGAATGCAAAAGCGTTATCGCGACCTGCGTCAGTTTTACGATGTCAACACAGCCGTCATTCCCGCCACTCGCGGTGACGAACCACGCTGGGCCCAGCGTGACGCGGCGATGACAAAAGCCGCCAAGCAAGGAGATGTCGACTTGGCCTTTATTGGTGACTCGATTACGCAAGGCTGGGAGGGACGCGGAAAATCGACCTGGGACAAATATTACGGCGATCGAAAAGCGATCAACCTGGGCATCGGTGGCGATCGCACCGAGCATGTCATCTGGAGATTGACGCACGGGAACCTTGGCAAAATCCAGCCGAAAGTTGCGGTGTTGATGATCGGCACCAACAATACCGGCCACTTTGTGCAAGACCCGGGCGAAGTTGCCGAGGGTGTCAAACGCATCTTAGAGATTCTGGCCGAGCGTTTACCAAAGACCAAAGTGGTTCTTCATGGAATTTTCCCGCGGGGTTCGAACCCGCTGGATGAAAAGCGTTTGAATAACATTGCGATCAACCAACAGATCCGCCGATTTGCCGATGGGCAGCGTGTTCACTACCTCGAGATCGGCGATCAATTTCTTGAAACCGACGGATCGATCAGCCAACAAATCATGCCCGATCAGTTGCACCTGAGTGCCGAAGGATACGAGCGATGGGCGGGCGCGTTGGAACCCAAGTTGAAAGAATTGGGTCTATAGACAACGGCGTGCGTGATCGGGTTTAGCCGGAGCCGGCGGTAACTTCCAAATGCAATATCGCGGGCGTAGCAACCCGCGCGCGTTGCGGCTCGCCCAACACAAACACAAAGTGTCGACAGGTCCATTGCCGGAGTGCGATAGCACGCGGTGCGATCTGTCACCGCAAAGCGGCATCCGGCACCGGGCAAAATTAGAACACGACCGGCTTGCCGAGTTGCCGGCGGACCGGCACGATTTGGCCGGCATGCATCATTGGGTGCGTCCCAATCAAGATGAACATATTGCCGACCGTAGGACAAAAGCTACGAAAGTTCTCCGGCGCGGGATCGTCCAGCTTTGCATCGGGCAATTCATCGAGCGCTGCCGCGGTCGCTTCGCGCACTTGCCCCATCAACGACAGATACTCGTCCTTGGTTCGGAATTTCGAAGCGTCATCCGACGCAGCGGTTTCTTTGGAATGGTCTTCGGCAAATCCGTCCGGCAAAGTTGCCCCTTTTCCTGGGCATACACTCTCGACCATGTGCACTTCTGAAGCGATCAGGTGACCGATCTGCCACGCCAGATGATTACAACCCTCGCCTGGCCGCTTCATCAAATCAGCATCGCCCAAGTCCTCCAGGTAACCCTGGAACACCATTGCACACAGGTCCATCGTCGATTTGATTGCTTCTTTTGTTTCCATCACGTTGTTCCTTCGCAAACTTTTTGGGCGTTTTGTAATCACTTCGTGCAAAGTATATCAGTCGTCCGATGCGATTGGCCGTTGTCGAGATTCAATCTGACATTGGCAATCAAGTGGGATGACAACAAAGGACACAGAACATTTATTCGCCAATTGGAACCAAACGCATTTTACCTTTCTCGGCCTTGATGTCGTAACCTTTCCAGGCGAGCACGGCGTTGGCTAACAAGAACACGCCAATCAATCCCAAACCACCGGCCAGCAAGTAGGAACCGACCGCCGTTTCCATGAACCCGCTGGCTTTGATCTGCCCCTGCGGTAGCTCCGCGATTCGTGGGTCGCTCGGCACATACCGCACCGGGATTTCGCCACCCTCCACCGCGGCACCGTACATTAGTTCATCGACTTCGAAATTGTGTGTTTCGACCGATCCATCTTCCCCGGTCACGGCGACGTACAAGCGTTTGGTGCGACCATTGGGGGCGACTTTGCGCTGGTCCACCACACCGGTTCCCAGCAAGCTGCTTTTTGACATCTGATCAGCGGCGTATTGTTTCCATCGGCCGTCGTAAATCATGAAACCCGTTCCCGCAACCAATAGCAAACCGATCGACGCAAATCCGATCGCTCGCCATCGCCCCCGCTTTCGATGGACAGCGGTTGCAGTTTTTGATTCAGTTGTTTGCTCCAGCGGCGAAACGAAACTCTTGACCTGCTTGACCAAATCATCAAAACGATCGACGCCGCTGATCGTCTGGATCACTTTGTCATCGCCATCCTTGAGTCGCAATAACTTAGTCTGACCGCCCAACGCTTCATCCACCGCGACATTCTGGATCTGGTCCCAGGACAATCGTGTCAATTGTTTGGCTTCGATTTCGATCCCTTGAGGCCACAAGCGAACCCATTGCGGAGATCGCGCCAGGTGATACGCGTGGATCAGCGTGAACAAGCCGATAATGACCGGCGCTGTCGTCGTCGCGTGGAATGCTAATTGGTTTCCACCGCCGGGTAACAGAAACAGATTGACCAAGAACATCGACAATCCAAACAACATTGCCAACGCGCCACCAACGGCCGATGCCGCCAACGCCAGCGCATGCGTCGGTTTGCGGGGATACTCCTGAGGATAACCACCGGCGATTGGATCGTGCGGCGGCGCGACGGTTCGATCGGGATCCACGGGCGACAGATTTTCCGGCACCAGATTTTCGGGCGAAGCATACGGGTTGGAATCGGACACGGTTGCACCTGGATCTGGGCAATAAACAAGACCGCCATTTCGGGCGGTCTAGTCTACTGAATCGATCATGCGTGATGTCCATTGCCACCGTGCACGCTAAGCGAATCCGTGCTAAACAGGACAACGTCCAATTTTTGTAGGCCAGGTCATGGCTGACGGGGCGCGGCAAACGTAAATCAATGACGTAACTGGTCACTTGCGCGATCGGCCGGTGGGAACCTTGTCTTTACCCACAAGTCTGCTGATTTAAAGCTTCTTTAATTCACCCTCCCACGCGCTAAATCATCCATGCAATAGAGACTTGTTCGTGGGAGGGTCGGCACCGAGCTTTAGCGAGTGTG
>JABDKS010000512.1 GCA_013002105.1 Pirellulaceae bacterium
GGGGCAATGGTTGCGAGGAGGGCGATGGGGTCGAGGAGGGCGATGGCGCAATGGCTGGCTTTCGTCCCACCCTTCGACCATCCGTCCATGGCCTGATACGATTTGCATCTCGCAATTTCTCCCCTGATTAGCAAGACAAACACGCCATGGAAGCTGGGATCGTTGGCCTTCCCAATGTCGGAAAAAGTACGCTGTTCAATGCGCTGACAAGTTCACAGTCGGCCCAGAGCGAAAACTACCCATTCTGCACGATCGAGCCGAACGAAGGGATCGTCAATGTGCCGGATGATCGCCTGCAGACAATCACCCAATACATTGTTCCACAGAAGGTCATACCGTCGGCGCTTAAGTTGGTTGACATCGCCGGGATCGTCAAAGGTGCTAGCGACGGTGAAGGACTCGGGAACAAATTTTTGAGTCACATTCGTCAGGTGGATGCCATCTTGCAAGTTGTCCGTTGCTTCGAAGACCCCGATGTGGTTCATGTCTCGGGGAACGTCGATCCGGTGGCAGATATCGATACGATCGAGACGGAACTGGTTTTGGCCGATATGCAAACGCTCGAAAATGCACTCGGCAAGGCCCAGCGAACGGCCCGTAGCGGTGATAAGGAAGCCAAGCTACGTGTGTCGGTCATCGAAAAATGCAACGCGCACTTAGAATCCGAACTGCCCTTGCGAACGTTGTCACTCACCGAAGCCGAAGCGGCCGCGATCTCGAGTTACGGATTGATGACAGCCAAACCGATTTTGTACGTCGCGAACGTGGACGAGTCGGATCTGGAAGGCAAGCATCCCTTGGTACAGCAAGTTCGCGAACATGCCACCAAGTCCGGCGCCGACGTGGTTTGCGTGAGTGCCAAGATCGAAGCGGAGATTGCGGAGCTTGATGAAGCGGACCGTGACGAAATGCTTCAGGACGTTGGACTCGATGAGCCCGCTTTGAATCAAATCGCGCGCGCAGCTTACAAAACGCTCGGTCTACAAAGCTATTTTACCGCGGGCGAGAAAGAGGTCCGGGCCTGGCCCGTCGCAATCGGCGCGACGGCGCCGCAAGCGGCCGGTGTCATTCACAGCGATTTCGAACGCGGCTTCATTCGCGCCGAAGTTTACACGCTGGACGATCTCCAGGAGTACAAGAGCGAGAAAGAGATTCGACAAGCCGGTAAACTGCGTGTCGAAGGCAAGAGTTATGTGATGCAGGACGGCGACATCTGCCATTTCCTGTTTAATGTTTAATCCACCACGCGGGCATCTGGTCCTGCGACTCCCCGGAGATATCAAATGAAATGGTTTGCTGTATTTTGTGCGCTTTGCGTGGCACTCTGCTGGGGCCTGTATGGTCCGACTCTCTCCAACGCCCGCTCACCGGCACGCGAATGGGGGCCATTCAAACCCTATCTCTTCATCGGTGTTGCCTACCTGGTGATCGCGATCATTGGCGGATCGGTGATGATGAAACTTGTCTTTAACGACAACTTTGATTACTCAGGGAAGTATTTCCCAGCGATGAAGTGGGGATTTTTGGCTGGTTGTCTTGGTGCGCTCGGTGCGTTGGCGCTTACGTTTTCGCTGACCAAAGCGGGCGGAAAACCGTCCTACGTGATGCCGATTGTTTTCGGGGGTGCGGTAACGGTCAATGCAATCGCTGCCTATTTCAGTCTCCACGCTGGCGAAAAAGTGAATCCATTGATGTGGGTTGGCATGGTCTTCGTTGCGATCGGTATCTGCTTGACGGCCGGGTATACACCGCATGGGCATCCACCCGCGCCAGCGGGCGAAACGTTGCCTTCCCAGACGAACGCAGACACCAATCTGCCGCCGGTCAGTCAGACCGATCATCCCGACAGTACAACCGGCTAAACAATCGGCCCTATCGAAAGTTCCATCATGTCAAATTGCAACACCGATCCGATGGACCGCGTGCGAGCGATTGATACCGAGGTCGCACATGTTTGGATGATCCGCACGTTCTTAAAACATGCTGACGAAGCAGAAGAGGACGAAGATCTGCGTGATATCGTCCGCGATCTTTATGACTTCATCTTGGCCGTTGGACCGCTCGCGGAAGTCGATGACCCGGCGGTCTATTTGAAAATGGCCAAGAAGAAGTTTTCGAAGCTGCGGAAAGCAACCGAGTTGTATGAAGAAATTCAACCGGAAGTCAGCGGGCATACCAACTTTGCGATGGCGGCGCGATCGTTACGCACAGCAGTGAATCGCATCGACGCCGCGATCAGAATCGACACGTTGTCAAAGTAACGACCTGTTGCGTCATCGACGCGAGATCTTGGCCGCAAAAACCGTTAACCAACGGCTACAGGTACCATCGCTCGAATTTGTCGCTTGGATTCGATGGTCCCAATTGCCCGCCGGCATCTTGCTGCCCCTGATCCTGGGATTGCATTTGTTGCTGCCCTTGTAGGATCGCTGTCGGCGAGCATTCTGTGATCGTCGCACCGCGCTCGATTCGATTCAAAAGTGCCGACTTGATGGATCCAAAATCATCGAAGAGTTCGGGTTGGTACATCAACAGGACCGCGTCAGCAACGTTTCGGTTGGCTTGCGGCAACGCGGGTTCCGGCGATGTTCGACGACAGAGCATTTCCCGCATCGATGCTTGTATCAGCCAACCGGCCGTTTCGCTCGATGCGGCATCACCAAAGTTGCGTGATTCCATCGCAAATTCCTGGGTGCGTTGCCGATCGACACAGAAGTTCAAGTATTCCGTGGTTCGCAATGACATTCTTCCCAGCAAGGCGTCGGTCCAACGTTCAACACCGGTTCGTAATCGGTTCAGTTTGACGGTGTCTTTTACAGACAGTCCGCGTCCTTGCAGAATCAGCTCGGCAACACGATTACTGATCCCGATGTGGGACAAATAGATCGCCTGTGTGACGGGTGAAAATTCATCTCGCTCGGCCGCATGATCGGTTTCTGCCGTGACCGCCGCGACAACTCGTGTCAGAAGCTCCGATACAAGGATTTCCTCCATGACACTCAGGTGGGAATCCCACCATCGCTCGATGGCGTCTGTGTTTCCAGTGCGAATCGCAGAGTGATAGCGCGAGATGACTTGGTTCCACTGTTCAAACCGATTGCGGGAACTGGCCCAGTAGCACGTCACGGCCGCCGCCGGCACAGTGACTCGCCGCGCGATGATTGCGGAACCATGTTTGGAAACAGTTGCAGCCAGTTCGGCCAGTGTCACACAATGCATCGGAGGACGTCGGGGGCAGGAGTCGACGGAAGCGGGAAGCAGCGAAGGCTTGGTGTGCGATGACGCATTCACCGTGCCGCGAACGGCCAACGGGAAGCAACCAGGACGCAGTGGAGGGCGAAATACACCCTCTAGGAGCGGGAATTCGCAGTGGCGGCGATTTCAGAATCACCGATCCCGCTGGCTGAGGATGTTGAATTTCGACATCATTTGTGGTGGTCGATCAACAAACGTGTTGCCCCGATGCGCGATAGACCCGACGCGTAACAGATCAGAGAGCGTGCCTTCGCTGGACAGCGACACTGTTCATTGGCCGTTTGGGCGATAGCCCCGGTTGTTTTCGCCACGAACCGCGGCTATCGCCGTGCGGCTATCGGGACGGAAAATACAGCGTTCTGATTCCACAGTGGCGTTGTCCAGTTAGGACGATTCCTTGCCGCCGCGCAGGTGCATAAGAATCGCTGTGTAGGAGGAAAAGAAAACGCTGTGCAGGCGCACAAAAATAACGCAGTGCAGGCGCATAAAAAAAGCGACCTGTGTCTGTGCCCCAGAAATCGCCCCCGAAAGGTTGACTTACTGTTCAGACTCAGGTCGCCATCTGTCCGATTATTTGCTCAGTCGTGCTTGCCCCACACATGCGTCGTCCAAGCGAATCGAACAGTCTCTGATATCGGACGCGTCTTTGTGGAACTCAAGTCGTGAAAATTCTTTTGCTGGCTTTTGGGGTTAACCCGCAACGATATGGGCCATCAGGTACTGCCATTCGATCCATTGGGCATCCTGACAGCGTTCTTTGTCGACACCATTGCGGACAGCATCACTGCAGGCGTCGACGAAATCAAAGGGATCGGTGTAGATCTCGCCGGCATTTGCCGCGATTTCAAAAAAGACACTGTGCTCGCCGACTTTCCGAAACCAGTATTTCGCATTGCCAAAATCTTGCTCGCGGCGATGCATGATGCCGTGCAAGAAGCTGCCTTCGGCACTCGATAGGTTTTGGCTGATCGCATGGCTGCGGTCGATGTCGCCGGCCAGTAACCACAGCCCGCTGATACAGCACTGAGCAATCGGGCCACTGATCGGGCCGACTTCGCTGCCCAGATGGCGTTCCATGTCGCCACTGTTCAGAATTGCCATGACCGACTCGTTCACCGGGCCGTCAGCCAGCCCCGGTTGAACCGCTTGATCGATCGCATCCAGAAGTTCCGTTGAGAAAACCTGAAGTTTCTCGAGGGCCGAAGGCTGCATTTGGGGCATTTGGGGGATCCAATACTTGGGGGAGCTGACGTTGCGATGGCTACCGAGAAGAATGCGGAATTGATAGACTGCGGGACCGGAAACGGCTTGTCAATTACGCACCTTTTCGGCTTCGTGCGGCGCTGTCGTGTCCCACGGTTCACTCTCTAACTGACCATTCGCATTTCAATAGATCCTCGATGAGCACTGGCGATCAACCTTCCGGCGATCCAACTCCATCCGATCCAACACCCAGCAACCCACTGACGGCTCGGCATCGGAAGCCTCCACTTCCCAGCCAGGCACGCCAGCTACACCGGTTTCGTCCCCGGAGACCGGAGCCGCCGCCACCGCGGCAAGTGCGACGCCCGCCAGCGAAGATAAACCCACTGGCGGCGCCAAACCCGGCAGCCCACAGTCGCGTGGTGCGGGACCGCTTGCGGCGCGAGGACTTGGTGTCGCCAAGCCTGCATCGCCAACCGTTTCGGCCGATCAGTTAGCAAAGCAGAACGAAGGCAAGAAGAAACCTGCTGCGAAAAAGAAGAAGCACAAGGTGAAGCCGTCCGGCGTCAGCGGCGAGCAGAAGGCTGCGTTGGTTCCGCGTGTCAAAGTGGCGGTGCCCAGTTTGCGGCAGGATCTTTCGGATGATTTGTTGGCAGAACTCGAAGCCGAATTGGCGGGTTCGGATGTCGAAGCGATGCTGGCCGGCGCGGCCGGAATGCCCGACCGCAAAGAACCACTCGAAGACGGTGCTCAGGTTCACGGACAAGTGATCAAGATCCATGCGGACACGGTTTTTATCGGACTCGGCGGACCGGACCAAGGTGTTGTGCCGTTTGAGCAATTCACCGAAGAAGAACCAGTGCCGGGGCAATCGGTCGAAGTGATCGTTCGCGGACTCAACAGCGAAGACGGTTTGTACGTGTTGACGCTGCCCGGCAAAACCGTCAACGTCACCGACTGGGGCGATTTGGACGAAGGCTCCGTGGTCGAAGCGACCGTTACCGGCCACAACAAAGGCGGCTTGGAGTGCAAGGTCGGTGGTGTTCCCGCATTCATGCCAATTAGCCAAGTCACCGAGTACCGCGTCGAAGATCTCAGTGAATTCGTCGAACAGAAAATGGTCTGCCTGGTCACCGAAGCCAACGCGAGTCGCGGCAACTTGGTTCTCAGCCGGCGTGCGATCTTGGAACGCGAACGCGAAGAAAAACGCAAAGAACAACTCGAAAAACTGGAACCCGGCGTGACGATGCACGGCATCGTTCGCAGCATCAAAGATTTTGGTGCGTTCGTCGATCTGGGCGGATGCGACGGCCTGATCCATGTCAGCAAACTCAGTTGGGAACGTGTGAAGCATCCCAGTGAAGTGTTGGAACTTGGACAGAAGGTTGAAGTGAAGATCGATACGATCGACAAGGAAACCGGAAAGATCGGTTTGTCGTATCGTGACTTGCAAGACAACCCTTGGGATACAGCCGAAGCGGAATTCGAAGTCGGTAGCGTTCACAAAGGAACGGTGACGCGAGTGGCAACATTCGGATGTTTTGTGCGACTCGCTGCCGGAGTAGAAGGTCTCGTGCATATCAGCGAGATGGCTCATCACCGCGTCACACGCGTCGACACGATGGTCAGCGAAGGCCAAGAGGTCGAAGTAAAAGTATTAAGCTTTGACCGAGACGCTCAGAAAATTGGCTTATCGATGAAAGCGGCCCAGCAGGGACCAGTACAAGAATCGGCGGACAAAGACGAAGAAGCGGAAGAGCCGCAACGTGATCCCGTGGTCAAAGCAACGCACACCGGTCCACTCAAGGGCGGCAACAATCGCGACTCCGGCGGAGACCGCTTCGGCCTACGCTGGTAAAAAACCACAGTCATCCTTCGCACCACAACCACAGCCGCCCTTCGCTCCGCGACCATAGTCGCTGTTCGCTCCGCGAACAGAAACGAAGAACCATAGTCGCTGTTCGCTCCGCGAACAGAAACGAAAAAACACAGTCGCTGTTCGCTCCGCGAACAGAAACGAAAAACAACCCCAAATCGCCGCTATCGGTTCAACGATTGCCGACCGACCCGCGCCATCCACAAGACGCTCACCTAACGCTCCCGCGATCGATCAGCAAAAAATCGATTCTCCCCGCCGTAATCGGAGACACAAAAACTACTGATCCCCCGCCGCATTTTCACCGGCAGCATCCTCCGATTCCACGCTTGCAT